>NZ_JBJKOD010000003.1:0-145577 GCF_045765065.1 Winogradskyella sp. 4-2091 | reverse complement strand
GCGCGCTTTTAACGGTTTCTAAATTATTCGTAATCAGTTTAGCAATAAGTACTATAAAATCGTTTTTTTGAGATTGAATTTCATTTCTAATACTCTCGTTATCTTTAGGAATTTCTGAAACCGTTTTTATACACCAACAGCCATTAAAATCTTTATCTTGATAAAACAATTGCAAGAAATCAAATATTGCCAAAATCTGGGCTTTCCCCTTCGGTTTTGACGTCGTAAACACTTCAAAATCTTTTAGAAAATTGATATTCTTATGCTGAAGATAAGCCAAACAAATCTCCTCTTTGGATTTAAAATGATTGTAAAGGGTTGCCTTAGCAATGCCCGCTTCTGCTATAATTTGATTGATACCTGTAGAATTATACCCATTCTTATAAAATAAAAATGAGGCCGTTTCTGTAATTCTATCTTTGACTTCGGCATGTTTCATGATGCAAATATATACAATATTTTTAAAAACAGACAGGTCTGTCTGTTTTTATTTGTATTACAATAAAAATAGATGATAAATGACCTCAATTAGAAGTAAGAGGAAAAATTTAATTCAACTTATAAACAACATCATGTTCCTTTAAACCATTTAACAATTCCTGAGAAATCTTAATTTTATTCTTCCGGCTTGGCATTACAACTTTTATTTTTTCAGCATTATCATAAACAATAAAATTTAAGGTTTGATTACCTTCATGAAATTTAATTAAATCGTACAGTACAGAAATGGTGTTGGTTTCTAAATCCCTAATGTTAATTTGAATAGATAACTTTTTAGCATAAGTATCCATAACATCATGTAACAACTGGAAACTATTAAACTGAATTCTTGGATCACCTTTTTTACCTGTATCTCTGTTTACCCAACCTTCGCGAACAAAAGCGCGTACATACACAAATGAGTTAATGACAAAAAAGTGTCTAAACTTTAGATAATCTTCACCAAATATGCGGAATTCATGACTGTCCGTATAATCCTCTATTGTAAAAATAGCCCAACCTTTGCCTTGCTTGCTTACACGATGCTGCACATCAGTGACCACGCCTCCAAAAGTTACTTCTTTATTAACTATAGCTTCCAAGTTACTAAAATGCGCAACCACTCCGTTACAAAAGGTTTTCATTTCAGTTGAAAAATCATCTAATGGATGCCCAGAAATGTAAATACCAACTACTTCTCTTTCGCGAGATAATTTTTCCATGGTGCCCCAATCTTCACAAGGTGGAACCACTGGTTCTGCTATTTGGACATCACTAGCTTCACCAAATAAACTTACTTGAGCAGAATTTTCATTTTCTTGATGTTTAGCACCATATTTTACAGCCTTTTCTAAAAAGGTAATTCCATCACCTTCGTGTGCAAAATATTGTGCTCTATGCGTTTCTGGCCAACAATCAAATCCACCTGCATTTGCTAAACCTTCAAAGGCTTTTTTATTGGCTGCACGTAAATCTATACGTTTTGCTAAATCGAAAATAGATTTGTAATGTCCATCTTCTTTTCTATTATCTACAATGGTTTGCACTGCACCATGACCAACACCTTTAATGGCTCCCATTCCAAAACGAACCGCATTATCTTTATTTACCGAAAACTTATAAAAACTTTCATTAACACTTGGACCTAAAACTGGTAATCTCATCCGCTTACATTCTTCCATAAAGAAGGTAACGGATTTAATATCATTCATGTTATTAGATAAAACTGCAGCCATATATTCTGCAGGATAGTGTGCTTTTAAGTAGGCCGTTTGGTAGGCAATCCAAGCATAGCATGTTGAGTGCGATTTATTAAAGGCGTAACTTGCAAAGGCTTCCCAATCTTTCCAGATTTTTTCTAATTTTTTAGCATCTAGACCTTTCGCGCTTGCTTGCTCTATAAATTTTGGTTTCATTTTGTCCAAAACCGCAATCTGCTTTTTACCCATTGCTTTTCTCAAAACATCGGCTTCACCTTTGGTAAAATCTGCTAATTTTTGAGACAAAAGCATTACTTGCTCTTGGTAAACGGTAATACCATAAGTTTCTTTAAGGTACTCTTCCATTTCTGGCAAATCGTATACAATCTCTTCATCACCATGTTTACGCGCAATAAAACTTGGAATATATTCCATTGGACCAGGACGATACAAGGCATTCATGGCAATTAAATCATCAAAAACCGTTGGTTTAAGATTCTTCATGTGTTTTTGCATTCCTGGCGATTCATACTGAAACACACCAACCGTTTCTCCACGTTGGAATAACTCGTAGGTTTTTACATCATCTAGCGGAAAATTTTCTGGGTCGAGCAAAATATCGTGCTTTGCTTTTACAATCTTAACCGTATCTTTAATTAAAGTTAAGGTTTTTAGACCCAAGAAATCCATCTTCAATAAACCTGCATCTTCAACGACAGAATTATCAAATTGAGTGACATATAAATCGGAATCTTTTGCCAATGACACCGGAACATAATTGGTAATATCACCTGGAGTAATAATTACTCCACAGGCATGAATACCAGTATTTCTTACCGAACCCTCTAAAATTCTGGCTTGGTTAATGGTTTCGGCTTGTAAGTCGTCACCATCTGAAATATTTAATAATTCATTAATTTTTTCTAAATCCTCAGCCCTAAATTTTTTAGCGAGTTCCTTTTCATCTAAACCAAAAATCTTTCCGAGTTTAGACATTAAAGGAATTAATTTAGCAATATGATCCGCTTCATTTAATGGCAAATCTAAAACTCTGGCTGTATCTCTAATAGATGATTTAGCTGCCATGGTGCCGTAAGTAATAATCTGCGCTACTTGGTTGGCACCATATTTTTCAATTACATAATCCATAACACGACCACGACCTTCATCATCAAAATCGATATCGATATCTGGCATACTTACACGATCCGGATTTAAGAAACGCTCAAAAAGTAAATCGTATTTAATTGGATCTATATTGGTAATCCATAAACAATAAGCCACTACAGAACCTGCTGCAGAACCACGACCAGGACCAACGGAAACATCCATATTTCTGGCTTCGCGAATAAAATCTTCAACAATCAGAAAGTAACCAGGATAACCTGTTTTTTCAATAACAGCCAATTCAAAATCTAAACGTTCTTCAATTTCTGGTGTAATGTCGCCATATCGAATTTTAGCGCCTTTGTATGTTAAGTGTCTTAAGAAAGCATTTTCACCACGCTTTCCGTTATCTGCTAAATCTTCTTCAAACTTAAATTCCTCAGGAATATCAAAAGCAGGTAATAATACATCTCTTGCTAACTCGTAAGGTTCAATTTTATCAACAACCTCTTGAATGTTTACAATCGCTTCAGGCACATCTTTAAACAAGGCCTTCATTTCTTCAGACGACTTAAAATAATATTCCTGATTAGGTAAACCATAACGATAACCACGTCCGCGACCAATTGGTGTGGCTTGCTTTTCTCCATCTTTTACACAGAGTAAAATATCGTGCGCATTGGCATTTTCTTGGTCAACATAGTAGGTGTTATTTGTGGCAACCAACTTAACATCGTGCTTTTTTGAAAACTGAATCAACACAGGATTTACACGATTTTCATCCTCCTGATTGTGACGCATTATTTCTAAATATAAATCGTCACCAAATGTTTCTTTCCACCACAATAATGCTTCTTCGGCTTGGTTCTCACCAACATTTAAGACCTTACTTGGTACTTCTCCATAAAGATTTCCTGTTAAGCAAATTAAGTCTTCCTTATATTGTTCTATAAGTTTTCTATCTATTCTTGGTACATAATAAAAACCATCTGTAAAAGCGGCAGACGATAATTTAGCCAAATTGTGATAGCCCTTTTTATTTTTAGCCATTAACACAATTTGGTAGCCATTGTCTTTTCTTGTTTTATCTGCATGATTTTCGCACACAAAAAACTCACAACCAATAATTGGTTTTATGATTTTACCTTTCTTTTCTAAACCCGCTTCTTCTGCCTCTTTATGCTGTGCTTTTACTTTTTTATTATGTCCAGAAACTGCACTAACAAAGTGAAAAGCGCCCATCATATTTCCATGATCCGTCATCGCAACAGCTGGCATATTTTCTCTAGCTGCAGCAGCTACTAAATCCTTAACACTAATAGTAGATTGAAGAATGGAATACTGCGAATGGTTATGCAAATGCGCAAAATCTACATCCTTTATTTGCGATGCTGCTTCTTTATCTACAACAATTGGTGTAGCTTCAGATTGCTCTTTTTGAAGGCGTGCGTTAATTTTTGCACTTGCCTTCTTTAAATTTATGTGTTTTAAGTTGATGAGCTGAATCTCAGCTGGATTCTCTTGTGTATATTTTTCAAAATATTCTGGCTCAACATCTAACTGCTCTTTAGTGTATTGCTTACGTCTTATTAACTCTAAAAAACAACGTGTAGTCGCTTCAACATCGGCAGTTGCATTGTGCGCTTCTGCAAATGGCTGATTAAATAAATACTCGTGTAATTCTGTTAAAGTTGGTAATTTAAACTTTCCGTATCGTCCACCTGGCAACTGACATAGTTCTGCTGTATGTTCTGTACAGGTATCTAAAACTGGCAATTCTTGAAGCGGATTTGTAACGTCTTCACGTACAAATTCGGCTCCCATAATATTTAAATCGAACTTTACATTCTGTCCAACAACAAATTTGGTTTTTGATAAAGCAATATTGAATTTCTCTAATACTTCTGCCAATGGAACACCTTGCTCTTGGGCTAGTTCAGTTGAAATGCCATGGATTTTCTCAGCATCATACGGAATATTAAATCCTTCTGGCTGTACCAAATAGTCTTGGTGCTCAATACAGTTTCCCATACCATCATGCAATTGCCATGCAATTTGGATACATCTTGGCCAATTATCCGTATCTGTAATTGGTGCATCCCAACGTTTTGGTAATCCTGTGGTTTCTGTATCGAATATTAAGTACATATTGTAGCGTTCAAAAAAATTATGGTTTTAAGCTTTATAACAAGCTATAAACCAAGTACTGAAGCACGTTCAGCATCTCAAAATAAAATAGCATATAAAATTACATAGAATTTCAACTTATCTGCAATGAATTTATAAAGAGTTTTAAACATAAAAAAAGCCAGCTCTTAGAGCTGACTTCTTTATTAAATTTAATGCTTATTAAGACACTAATTCCTCGTGGACTTTTTCGGTATTAATAGCGGCTTGAATTGCATTTTTATGCTTAATTAATAAGCTATCGATAGATGGTGGTAAATGTCGTTCTTGTAACAAATCATTATACTCATCTAAACTTGCTTCTTCGCCTCTAATAGCCTCTTCTAAAATGGACTCTTCATTATTAGAACTGAAAGTAGATTTTAAACTCATCCAATTACGGTGTAAAGTTCCTTTTAAGCTACCTGTTTCTTCTGGTATTTCTCCATACCTTAATATTTCTAACCTTAATTCTTTAGCGAAATCACTTCGTTCTGAAGCTCTACGTTTAAAATACATCTTCAATCGGTCGCTATCTACATTATCAATAGCGTTGAGATATCCTTTTTCGGCATCGTAATTTTTAATTAATAATTCGTTTAACTTATTTGAAATTTCTTCTGAATACTTCATTCTATCTTTTATCATTTTAATTTCAATACCATTATTTTTTGATGCGTATTGTTTAACATCTAGTTATTCCAATATAACCATCATATAAGCCTACAACAAATGAATTAACATCTTTAACAAAGGTTTGATAAGTCTTTAACAAAAAAAAAGCGCTACTCCTAGAAGTAACGCTTTTTAAATATGTCTAAAGTGTATTTATGCTTGTAAATAGTCTGGTACACCATCGCCATTTGTATCTGTAGCATCGTCTGGATTACCGTCTGCATTAGGATCTGGATTCTCATTGATAGTCAATATGCCATCGCCATCATCATCGTTATCTAAATAATCCACATCGCCATCACCATCTGTGTCTGCCGGATTTCCATCGACGTCAACAGCTTCATATTGCGTTAAGACACCGTCACCATCATCATCATTGTCTAAATAATTTGGTATTCCATCGCCATCTGTATCGTCATCTTCAAAATCATCGTTACCATTGAAATCTTCAAATACATTTGGTATTCCATCACCATCATCGTCACCACAATCTAAAGCATCAATTTTTCCTTGAATACTACCATCTTCATCTCCACAAAATTCAATTTGTTCTAATAAATATAGTTCGTATTGTGCACACTTCTCGTTATAGTTACCAATTGTAGCATTTGCGTATTGGGTATTTGCTTCTTCTACATTTGAGGTAGCATGATCACAAGTAATTGTACAATCACCTAAATCATCTATTTGAGCTTGTATCAAATTATTTTGGTCACCACAATAGCTTTGTTGGCTAATTAATGCTTCAGTATAAGAATTACAAGCAGCAGAATAAGCATCACTTGAAATAAATTCTAAACTAGAAGCAGTTGTAGCTTCAAATGCTAAAAGAGCAGCATCTACCGTAACCTGAATATCGTCACATGTAATTGGATTGGTTGGTATTTCACCAGATACTAAAGGAACTTTGTAAAAAATACCGTTTGTAAAGCCTACGGAGTTTAATCCATCTTCATCAAAAGCCAAAAACTTATAAGATCCTGTAAACGTTTTATTTACTAAATCAATATCACTTATATAAATCTCGCCAAGCTCTGGATATATTGAAACACTTTCATCTGGTCTATTATTAGTAGAGTAAATGGTTCCGAAAGCATCTTCATACTGTGCTTCAATAGCATCTACATCTCCGACCACAAAAGGCGCATTCTCAGAAGTTTCTACAACTGAAGGAACAGTTAACCTAACTACTTCATAATTATTAGTACCAGTTATTGTTAAAAATCCATTAGATTCTATACTAGCTGAAAAAGCACTAGCTCTCCACAATGCATTTTCGCGATCACCTTGAAATGCAGGCGAATTAAATTGCACTTCGTCACCACAACTAAAGACAGTTAAAAAAACAAGAGATAGGAGGATTAGTTTCTTCATGTGTAAATTGGTCTTTTATCTTTGTCTCATATAACGAAACAAGAGTCCCAAAAGTATAATAATTTTTTATATTGAGCATAACTAGATTTTTTCTTTTAGTTAAAAAGAGGTTCTTTTAGTTAAAATGTATTTAATACATTGAGTTTCCTAAAATTATAGTATCTTTGCGCCCTCATTAATAACAGAGGTCGAGAACCTCACTAATTAATTATTATGCCTGTAAAAATTAGATTACAAAGACACGGTAAAAAAGGAAAACCTTATTACTGGATCGTAGCAGCGGATTCACGCTCAAAAAGAGATGGTAAATACCTTGAGAAATTAGGTGCTTACAATCCTAACACAAATCCTGCAACTATTGAATTAGACGTTGATGGTGCCGTAACATGGTTACAAAATGGTGCACAACCAACTGACACAGCAAAAGCAATTTTATCTTATAAAGGTGCTATGTTGAAAAATCATTTAGCTGGTGGTGTTAGAAAAGGTGCTTTAACTGAAGAGCAAGCGCAAGCGAAGTTTGATGCTTGGTTAGAAGAAAAAACAGCTAAAATCGCAGCTAAAACTGATGGTTTATCTAAAGCTGATGCAGAAGCGAGAGCTAAAGCATTAGAAGCAGAAAAAGCAGTAAACGAAGCGCGTATCGCAGCAGCAGCTCCTGTTGTTGAAGAAGTAGCTGAAGAAACTGCAACGGAAGAAGCAGCAGCTTCTAACGAAGAAGAATAAAAAAATATTTTTTATACTTTTAAACCCAGACTATTTTAGTCTGGGTTTTTTATTGCATAAAATCCCATAATGATTTTATATCATAATTATCATAATAATGAGGATCATATAAAGTATTGAAATAACTATTATAAGGTTTCCGTCTTCACGGGAATAACACACCAAGAAATTGTCATGAAAAAAAAAGATTGTTTTTATTTAGGAAAAATTGTAAAAAAATACAGTTTTAAAGGCGAACTCTTAGCCAAGCTAGACACAGACGAACCAGATTTATATGATAATCTAGAGGCTATTTTTATAGACCTTAGAGGGAATTTAGTGCCTTTTTTTATTGAATCTTCTCAATTACACAAATCAGATTTATTGCGTTTAAAGTTTGAAGATGTCAACTCTGAAGAAGATGCAGACGCTTTAATAAAAACTGAATTGTATTTACCATTAGATTTACTACCTAAACTTGAAGGTGACAAATTCTATTTTCATGAAGTTATTGGTTTTAACATTAAGGACAAAAATTTTGGAACAGTTGGTACCATTACCGGAATTAACGACACCACAGCTCAAGCCTTATTTGAAATTGATAGAGATGGTATTGAAATTTTGATTCCGATGAATGATGAATTTATTGTTAAAGTAGACCGAGAAAATAATACTATAGAAGTAGATACACCTGAAGGATTAATTGACTTGTATCTCGAAGAATAATGAGTTCATTTCCTTTTAAATTTAAACAATTCTCAATCCTCCAAGATAAGTGTGCCATGAAAATTGGCACAGATGGTGTTTTACTTGGCGCATGGACATCCGTTAAAAAAAATCCTTATTCCGTATTAGATATAGGATCTGGTACAGGCGTTTTATCTCTTATGATTGCTCAACGAAGTAACGCTCAAAATTTAGAGGCTATTGAAATAGATGCTGATGCTTACGAGCAGTGTGCAGAAAATTTTGAAAATTCATTGTGGGCAGATCGTCTATTTTGCTATCATGCGTCATTATTAGAATTTGTCGAAGAAGTAGAAGACAAATTTGATCTGATTATTTGTAATCCTCCTTTTTATACAGATGATTTCAAATCTAAAAATGAATCTAGAGATTTGGCACGCTTTAACGATGCTATGCCTTTTGAACATTTAATCTACGCTGTAGCCAATTTACTTTCTGAAGATGGCATTTTTTCGGTAGTTATTCCTAAAAAAGAAGAAATTCATTTCATAAAACTAGCATCAGATCTTCAATTATTTCCTCAGCGAATACTTCATGTTAAAGGGAATCCTGAATCAGATATAAAAAGGAGTTTAATCGAATTTTCATTTATAAAAAATGAAATCAAAACTTCAGAATTAATTATAGAAACAAATAGACATCAATATACTGAAGCCTATATAAAACTAACTAAAGAATTTTATCTGAAAATGTAATCTAGCTTTTGCACCATGAAAACGTTTTCGTTACTTTTGTTGAACTTATAAAATAACAGCTTTTATTTTATTAAATTATCAAATTTAGAAGCTATAAATATCAAATTTAGAATGAAACCAGATTTATTCGAAGCACCAGATTATTATAACCTTGATGAATTACTAACTGAAGAGCACAAATTGGTTCGTGATGCAGCAAGAGAATGGGTAAAACGTGACGTTTCTCCTATTATTGAAGAATATGCTCAAAAAGCAGAATTTCCTAAACAAATTGTAAAAGGTTTAGCGGAAATTGGTGCTTTTGGCCCTTACATTCCTGAAGAATATGGTGGTGCAGGTCTAGATCAAATTTCTTACGGATTAATAATGCAAGAAATTGAACGCGGTGACTCTGGCGTACGTAGCACAGCATCTGTTCAGTCTTCATTGGTAATGTATCCTATTTGGAAATATGGTAACGAAGAACAACGCCAAAAATATTTACCAAAATTAGCTTCTGGTGAATGGATTGGCTCTTTTGGATTAACAGAACCAGATCATGGTTCTAATCCTGGTGGCATGGTTACTAACTTTAAAGACAATGGTGATCATTACCTTTTAAATGGTGCGAAAATGTGGATTAGTAATTCACCATTTTGTGACGTTGCTGTTGTTTGGGCTAAAAATGAAGAAGGAAGAATCCATGGTCTTATCGTAGAACGTGGTATGGAAGGTTTTTCTACTCCAGAAACTCATAATAAATGGTCACTACGAGCAAGTGCAACTGGTGAACTTATTTTTGATAATGTAAAAGTACCTAAGGAAAATTTGTTACCAAACAAATCTGGTTTAGGTGCTCCATTAGGTTGTTTAGATTCAGCACGTTTTGGTATTGCTTGGGGAGCAATTGGAGCAGCTATGGATTGTTACGATACAGCGCTACGCTACAGTAAGGAACGTATGCAATTTGGTAAACCGATTGGACAGTTTCAGCTTCAGCAAAAGAAATTAGCCGAAATGATTACAGAAATCACTAAAGCGCAATTATTAGCTTGGCGACTTGGTGTAATGCGAGAAAATGGTACTGCAACTTCTGCACAAATATCAATGGCAAAACGAAATAATGTAGAGATGGCAATTAACATAGCTCGTGAAGCAAGACAAATGTTAGGAGGCATGGGAATATCTGGTGAATACAGCATTATGCGTCATTCTATGAACCTCGAAAGTGTAATCACTTACGAAGGCACACACGATATTCATTTACTTATTACTGGCTTAGATATTACTGGGCTAAATGCATTTAAATAGATAAAAAATATTTTTTATTAAATAAGGCTTACGTTAATAACGTAGGCCTTTTTTAATTTTCATAAACTGATTTTTGACAGCTTTTTTGATTCTTCTCTATCCTAAATTTGTACAGAATTAAATTATCAAGTAACATTTAACAGTATGGAATACACAAGGAAAGAGCTTATTCAATTTATTAATTTACAATTAGCCGCAATAGGACAACCCATATATAAAGATGCAGAAAACAGTGAAGAAAAATTCTGTGATTCAGAGTTTGAATTGTTATCTCAAGGTTTAATTAGAAGTTTACGTGAAAAGTCTAGACTGTTAGCAAGTCATTTATGTCCTGCAGATGCAAGAATTCAAAACTTTATAGATGACTATTTAAAAGATATTGATTTAGGCAATTCATTTGTACTTCCAAATAACACACTAGTATTATCAAGAAAAGGACAAGCTAGAGAAGCTAGTTTACCACCAGATGGCACATCATTTGAAAGTGATTTAATTACGTCTAAACGCATTAAACAAGGTGTACTAAATAATCCGTTGCATGATAAAAGAACAACTAAAGGTACATTTCATATCGTTGAAGGTAATTTACCTGTTCCTTTAGATAAAAAAGAAGTACCCAAAGTCGTTTTAGCTCATTTCTTGCGTGCTGCCTTTAATCCTTCAAAAGAGCTTACAACTTTACCATTTACTGCAAACCAAGACACAAAAGCAGAAACCATGGTTTCTATGTTATTAAGACCTGTTGTTAGCCCTGAAGTTAAAGGTGTAATTTCACAAAAATCCTTAGAAGTTCGCTTTTTCGCTCCAGGTACTTTAGTCAGTAATTTAGACTTTGTTGAGTCAATATTTGGTAATGCAGGTGATCCTAATTTAGCACATAATGATGCGGCTTTGGATCCTGAACATTGGACAGGTCACACAGGATGTATTGTTTTAGCACCGCAACTTTTAACCTTAAAAAAGAAAGATGTAGGACTTCCTCACTACGACCTTGCAACAGAACGTCAAAGAAAAGATGGTATGTGTTGGACAAATGAAAATGAACTTTATAATGATGGAGGCGCATTTAAAATAACGTGTAGAGACGAGAGAGGTGTTGTGGTAACACTAATTGCAGATAATTATTTTGGTTACTCTAAAAAAGAAATAAAAACTCAAATTAGTTATTCTGCTAACTTATACGGTTTAGCCGAAGAGGAACATGCTGGTGGTGCAATTGCTTATGCAAGACGCGTTATGGGAGAAACTGTAGACAGCACTGATTATGCTACATATTATGGTTTAGATCATACTTTTGAAGAAGTAAAAAACTTAATTTCAGATAGAATTGACGTTCAACCAGAAAACTATGCGATAGATAAAAATTATCCTAATATCATTTATATACCTGAATCATCTTATTTCAACATTGCAACTAATAGTATTTCATGGGACTTTAAAGGTCAAAAACAAAAACTTACTTTATCACCACTAAAAACATATATTCACCCGTCTGGAAATAAATTAAGACTAGAAAAACATAAGTCTATTAATTTATGGCGTATGGTTGAAACGTATCCTGAAGGTGTTTTCTGCCATAAACCATGTACAGTATCGGGAGGCGGAAAATCAGAGATTTCAAAATCAATGCAGAATGCCATTACTTATAGTCCTTTCAATATTCATAATATAGAGGAAGATTTTGAGAAAGCTGATGAAATTATCGAGTTTAATTATTCAACTCGTTGGAAAACTAAAGATCCCAACAGACCAATTTCTAGATCTCTATTAAGTGAAAAAAGAACATTAGGATCTGTAGTAAAATTATTAACGCCTAATGAGGAAAACTCAGACGAATTCAATGCATTTTTAAATAACATTCCTGTTCATATTCGTTCATTAGTGCTGTTTGTAAAACGATTATTCAGACAAGCTCATGGTGCAAATTTAAATTGGAAAGACATGATGTCTGTGGAATTCATCAATGGTGTAAAAGGCACTTCACTAATTTATAACCATACGCCTGTTGTTGGTAGCTATGTGAGAATTGGATTTAATGGAGATGGCAACTGGATGCTAAACAAACTCCGTTCTGATTTCTCTGCATGTGAGAAAATTCAAACCGAGGACGACATAACGGCTTCTATTACGTTACCAAAAGAACAATTTAAGAACCTAAATCCAGAATACACCAATAAAAGTGTAAAGGTATTAACCAATTGTGAGGCCCATTTATTCCAAAGACCAGATGAAGCTATTGTGAGAGGTTATGATAAACTTGCCGAGTTAGATATTATTACTGACGGAAGGTTTTTAACCAATTACGAAATGTTGAATAAACAAGACGCAATTGCTATCTATGAAGACACCATAAATTATGACAAATACACACAACCTGTAAAAGATTTTATCAAAGAAATAATTGATTCTAATGAAGAAGATGTACAATTTGTGTTGCCTTCTCATCCAAGAATTGTAAATGGAGAACCAACCAAAAACCCACGTTATTTAGAGCCTAATAAATTCTATTCAGAAACCGAAGCCACTTATATTTCAGATATTGGAGTTCGTTTGTGTAGAAGAATTAAGCCTGAAGACCCAGTAATTCATGTTGTCAATGCTGTTTTACCTGGCAGAAGAAATAATCCTGCAGATAGAGAAGCAGGCATTAGACCTTTGGCTGTGTACAACCCAATTCATTATCAAGAAACTCCAGAATTGTTTATGGACTTTATCTGTAGCTTAACAGGTAAATCACCATCTACTACAGGAGCTGGTTCTGAAGGTGCGTTAACTAAAGCGCCATTTAATATGCTAACACCAACAACGGATTTAAACAATGCGCTTTTATCTCATATTTTAACAGAGTCTAACGGATTTAGTACTGCTGCTGGTTATGTTGGTGCAGAAAACAAAATAGATCATGATGTGAGTCTATTGATTCCTGAAATTTGGGCAAGAATGGCACCAGAAGATAGAGATCCTAAAAATTTAATTACAAATGGATCTTTAGAAAAACTCGAAGACTTTGAGCACAATGGAGAAATAGTATTAGCAAGTCGATTAGGCTACAGAATAACAAAGCGATTCTCTTTATTGTGTTTAAACAGATTGTTTGATGAGCCTACTGCTGTATTCAATGAAAGAATGCTTAAACCAGAATTGCAAAATTTTGAAGATTTCGTAGATGGTATTAACAACATCGTTGAAGCTCAACAAAAAGTGGCTTTAAATTATTTTGAAGATGGTAGTATTGAAGCGGCAATTCCACCATTAAAAATCTTACTGAACATTATGGCGTATGGACATTATGAAGGTAAGTCTATAAGTGATCCTGAATTACGTCAATATTTCAATAGAGATTATGTAATTAATTCAGACTGGTATAAAGAACGATTAGCTTTAAAACAACAAAAAGATATAGCATACTATAGTTCTCAAATTGCCTATTTAGAGGCTTTTATTAAAGAACCAATTAATGATGTTTTAGTAGAAGAAATGCAATTGAATAATCGTTTAAATACAACGAAGCAATTATTCGAAAACATTAAATCTACTGACTATTTAAATCATTTAGCAGGTACAATTGGTGTAGATCCTTTATATAAAAAATAATGTGATACCTTAATTTTGTTAAACACATTATTCAAATAAAAAATGCTTCCTCTAAACGGGAAGCATTTTTTGTTTAAATTTACTTTATGTCTTCAAAAACCAGATTAGATCGCGCTTATAAAAATGCAAAACGCATTAGATTTAATGATGCTTCTAAGTTTATTTTATTTAGTGATTGTCATCGTGGAGATAATAGCTTTGCCGATGATTTTGCAAATAATCGTAATATATATTTCCATGCCTTAAGACACTATTATTCTGAAGGTTTTGAGTATTGTGAATTAGGTGATGGTGATGAATTGTGGGAAAACTTATCATTTGAATCTATCTTCCATGCTCACAAAAACGTTTATATGCTTATGAAGCAGTTTCATGATGAAGAACGTTTACATATGATTTGGGGAAATCATGATATGGTGTATCGGGATCCCAACTATGTTGAAAAACATTTATCTACTTATTTCGACCCAAAGACAGGTAATTATGAAGATCTATTTTGTGGCATAAACTATCATGAAGGTATTGTTTTAGAACATGCTGAAACACAACAAGAGTTATTCTTAACTCATGGTCATCAAGCCGATTGGTGGAATTTCTTATTCTGGAAATGGAGTAGATTTATGGTTCGTGTGCTATGGAAACCGCTAAACGTAATGGGAATTGCAGACCCTACAAGTCCGGCAAAAAACTATACAGAGTTAATTAAAATAGAACGACGAACTAAACGTTGGATCACAGAAAACAATAATCTTATCACTATCGTTGGCCACACACATAGACCACGTTTTCCTGAACCAGGAGACATCGCTTATTTTAATGATGGTAGTTGTGTACACCCAAGAAGTATTACAGGTCTTGAAATTGAGAATGGCGCTATTTCGTTAATTAAATGGCAAATTATTACCTCTGAAGATGGTAATTTAAAAATTGATCGGTTTTTACTTGAAGGACCTACTAAGTTGATTGATTATAAGACTAAATAACCTGAGTAAATATATATTCTAATTTACTCGAGCTCTTTTGACTATAATATTTTTAGAACTATCCTGAAAAGATTTCACTTTGAAACTTAAATTATCGAAGGCAATTAGAATTTTACCTATCTCTAATTTTTTTTAAGTCGTATCTGGTTAATGAATTTAACTCTCAGGCGCTAACTCTACAACTAGACCTTCCATGCCTGGCGTCATCTGAATTTGGCATCCTAAACGCGAATTATCCTTTACATCGAACGCCTCAGAAAGCATCGCCTCTTCATCATCTTGCATTTCTGGTAATTCTGTATCGCTTAACACGTAACACTGACAAGATGCACACATGGCCATTCCACCACACACACCTATAGTTCCTTCTGGAGCCAGCTCATAAGAACGAACGACTTCCATTAGATTCATTGCCATATCTGTAGGCGCTTCAATGTGATGCTTTTCACCTTCTCTATCAATGATTGTAATATTTATATCAACATTTTCCATTACTCAATTGACTTTACAACAGCTTTGGGTGCTTCTTTTCGCGTACCATCAAAACCATCTACTCCTGAAACCGTGGTGTACTTTAATACAAAACGTTTTCCTGGATTAATAATTTGATAAGCAGACTGACACATTAACGTTGCTTCATGAAAACCACAAAGGATTAATTTTAATTTTCCTGGATAGGTGTTTACATCACCTATAGCATAAATTCCCGGTATATTAGTTTGGTAATCTAATGCATTATTTACTTTAATAGCATTTTTTTCTATCTCAAGTCCCCAATTTGCAATAGGTCCTAACTTAGGAGATAAGCCAAATAAAGGAATGAAATGATCACAATTTAGTTCAAACTCTTTTTCAATATGCTGTGCTTGTTTTACAACTACTGCTTTTACTTTATGATCTCCAACAATACCTACAACTTCTGCAGGAGTAATTAAATTTATTTTTCCTTTATTCTTTAACTCTTGTACTTTTTCTACAGAATCTAAATGACCTCTAAATTCAGTTCGTCTATGAATTAATGTAACCTCAGCTGCTATGTCACTTAAAAATATACTCCAATCTAAAGCTGAATCTCCTCCTCCTGCAATAACAACTTTTTTATCTCTGTAAATTTCGGGATCTTTAATAATGTACTCTACACCTTTATCTTCAAAATCAGTAATATTATGAATTTTAGGTTTGCGAGGCTCAAAACTTCCTAATCCACCTGCAATAGCAACAACTGGCGCATGGTGTTTAGTTCCTTTGTTTGTGGTTACAATAAAAGTTCCATCGTCTTGTTTGTCTATTGTTTCTGCACGTTCTCCTAGCGTAAATCCTGGTTCAAACTGTTTACACTGTTCTAATAATCGTTCTGTAAGATCACCAGCTAAGATTTCTGGATAAGCCGGAATATCATAAATTGGCTTTTTAGGATAAATCTCAGAACATTGTCCACCAGCTTGTGGTAATGCATCAATTAAATGGCATTTTAGTTTTAAAAGACCAGCTTCAAATACAGTAAAAAGTCCTGTCGGTCCTGCACCAATGATAAGTATATCTGTTGTAATCATGAAAATAAAATTGAATACTAAATTAATAATGTCAATTTGATAGTAATGTGACAATTGTCACATTACTTTTCTACATTAATAACTTTTTCTATTTGAGGAGCATATTTTTTTATAGTCATCTCAACTCCAGATTTTAAAGTCATTTGGTTAACACTACAAGATGTGCATGCACCTACCAATTGAACCCTTACAAACTTATCATCGTCAATAGACAATAAATTAATATCTCCACCGTCACTTTGTAAAAACGGACGGATTTCGTCTAATGCTTTTTCAACATTTAATCTTAGATCTTCTGAGTTCATTTATTTCTTTTTAACTGCAGAGCAACCTGCCATTGTTGTAATTTTTATTGCTTCGGTTGCTGGTAAATCTTCGTTTCTATTAACAACTTCTTCAACAACATTTCTTGTAATAGCTTCAAAAGCTTCTTCTATAGGCGTAGCAGTTTGTAACGCAGCTGGCCTTCCAACATCTCCTGCTTCTCTAATACTTTGTACAATTGGCACTTCTCCGATAAATGGAACTTTAAGGTCTTCTGCTAAATGTTTAGCACCTTCTTTACCAAAAATATAGTACTTATTATCAGGTAGTTCTTCTGGTGTAAAATAAGCCATGTTTTCAATAATACCTAAAACTGGTACATTAATACTATCTTGCTGAAACATTGCCACACCTTTTTTAGCATCTGCTAAAGCTACATTTTGAGGTGTACTCACAATCACTGCTCCCGTTATTGGCAATGCTTGCATAATACTTAGATGAATATCACCAGTTCCTGGAGGTAAATCGAGAAGTAAAAAATCTAATTCGCCCCAAGCTGCATCAAAAATCATTTGATTTAATGCCTTAGACGCCATTGGTCCTCTCCAAATAACCGCCTGATCTGGTTTTGTAAAAAAGCCTATTGACAGCACTTTTACTCCATAATTCTCTACGGGCTTCATTTTAGATTTTCCATCTACGTTAACAGATAGAGGTCTTTCGTTAGCTACATCGAACATTATAGGGATCGAAGGACCATAAATATCAGCATCTAAGACACCAACTTTAAATCCCATTTTTGCTAAAGTAACAGCTAAATTCGCTGTCACTGTAGATTTACCTACACCACCTTTACCAGAAGCAACGGCCACTATATTTTTAATTCCAGGAATAGCCTTACCTTTTATCTCATTCTTAGGTTGAGCAGCTGCTGCATCAACTTTTACATTCACTTTTATTTTTGCCTTTTCATAAACCTCTTTGTGAATGGTTTGTAAAATCTCAACTTCGGTCTTTTTTCTTGCTTGAAGACTTGGATTTTTAATAGTAATATCTACAATGACTTCATCTGCAAAAGTGACAACATTAGTTACCGCTCCACTATCTACCATATTCTCACCTTCTCCTGGTGCTGTTATAGTTTTGAGTGCGTTAAGTATATCTTGTTTGTTTAGTTTCATATTATTTTGACAATGAAAATATTAAATCTTTCAATTAGAAGACTTTAGTTTATTCTCAAACTAGAAATATTTGCATTCTTATTAAGATTAATTCTAAAAGCAAAGATACTGCTAATAGTTTAGATTTTGAAGTAGATAAATTGAATTGTATTATGGATTTATTCAGTTTATGAATAATGAGAAAATGCGATAGTTTATAATGATAATCTGTCAATTAATTTATTTCAATTCCTGTACAGGATCCCAATAAACAGCCTCTAAGTTCTGAATTTGATTTTCTACCACTTCTATACCTTCACTCTCTAAAAGTTGTTGCATTAAGTTGGTGCCTTCAAAATGATGTTTGCCTGTTAAAAGGCCTTTGCGGTTTACTACTCTGTGTGCAGGCACATCTTTTCCGTGTGAACCATTCATGGCGTAACCCACAATTCTTGCACTTTTGCCTGCTCCTAGATATTTTGCAATTGCGCCATAACTCGTGACTCTACCAAATGGTATTTGTTTAGCTACTTCATAGACTTTTTCAAAAAATCCTAGAGTTTCAGGTTTCATTTATAGTTCTCTTATAATATTAATAAATGTAATTAATGCTACAAGACCTGTAATAATTCCTATGCTAAGATTCATACTTTTTTGTGAGGTAAACTTTCGATCTTTAATCCTATCAAAGAAGAAAATATAAAAATATAGCATCGCAAATGTGCCGGTTGCAGCTCCTGTAACGTAAGTAACGATGCTTAATTTTTCAAAATTCATCCAACCAAAAGACACCAATGTTATGGTCATGTAAGCTTGGTAAGGTATCGGAAAAACATTGAGAGCAGATAATAACATGCCATGCAATAATCTGCCATGTTTACTTTTAATCTCTTTCTCTTTTTTGGCTTCTTTTTGCTTAGATGCTAAAACTAAAAAATAGATGGTTATCAGCACAAAAATTACAAATGCAACTCGTTGAAGAATCTCAACTATATCTTGATTCATTGATAAATACCTCGCAAATATTGCTGCTAAATAGGTTTGAATATATACAATAATACAAACACCTGTAGAAAACATAATACCTCGACCTGCTCCTTCTTTTAAACTAATTCTAGCTGCTGTCATATTGAGCAATCCCGGCGGAATAACTCCGATTAATGCCACAATAAAACCTAGAAAGAAAATGACCGTTATACTCAAGCCTAATTGATTTTGAATCTAATATACGTAATTGCTTTGTCTTTTTCTAAATACTGGTTTTCATAAAACGTTTGAATTTCTGTAACATCGTCTGGACTACCTTCTAATTTATAAACATTATGATTGGCATATAATACCTTGTAACCAGAACCATGCAACAAACCTAATGTATAGCCATGCATAAATTCACTATCGGTTTTAAGATGCATTAAACCTCCTGGTTTTAGAATCTTTTTATAGCGTTCAATAAACTTAAGGTTAGTCATTCTATGCTTTGTTCTCTGGTATTTAATTTGTGGATCTGGAAATGTTATCCAGATTTCATCGACTTCATTTTCCTCAAAAACATTTTCTACAAGTTCTATTTGAGTTCTTATAAATACCGCGTTTGGTATATTTTCTTCAATTGCTGTTTTAGCACCTCTCCAAAATCTTGCACCTTTAATATCTATGCCAATAAAATTTTTATTTGGATAGCGTTTTGCCAAACCAACAGTGTATTCTCCTTTTCCACAACCTAATTCTAAAACTACAGGATTATCGTTTTTAAAAACTTCTGTTTTCCAATTTCCTTTTAATTTATAGGTTGCATCAACTAATTCCTCACGAGATGGTTGATATACATTATGAAAAGTTTCATTTTCTCTAAAGCGTTTCTGTTTATTTTTACTTCCCACTAGTTTTAGATTTATTAATAATTTGGTAAAATTAAGCAAACATTTTAGGTTTATCTTTGTAAAGTACCATCTAATCTAAAATTAAAAACAGTTACCTAGCTTGAAATCAAAAAAAAGGATTTTAGTTGCGCCTTTAAATTGGGGTTTAGGGCATTCTACAAGATGTATTCCCATAATAAAAGCGTTAATTACACATAACTTTGAACCTGTTATTGCAAGTGATGGCATTGCCCTTGAATTGTTAAGAAAAGAATTTCCAAATCTTAGTGCTTTTGAACTTCCTTCTTATAATATTACCTACTCTAAAAACGCAAAGGGTTTTAAAACTAAATTATTAAAAGATTCTCCGCATTTAGTAAAAACCATAAAAAGCGAAAAGAAAATTGTAGAGGCTTTAATAAAAACGGAAAATATTTCTGGTATTATTTCAGACAACCGATTTGGAGTGAGAAATAAAACAATCCCTTCTGTTTTTATTACACACCAGTTGCGTGTATTGAGCGGTAATACGACTTGGATTAGCAGTAAACTTCATCAAAAAATCATTCTAAAATTTGACGAATGTTGGGTTCCTGACCATATAGGAATGAACAATTTAAGCGGTAAACTGGGTCATGTTAATGGCTTTAAAGCTCCAATAAAATATTTAGGTCCTTTAACCAGATTTAAAAAATCACATTTTGAGACTCGTTATAATTTATTTGTTCTTTTATCTGGACCAGAACCTCAACGCTCATTTTTAGAAGAAAAATTACTGGAAGAATTAAAGCTATTTAAAGGCAAGGTTCTATTTGTTAAAGGTAAAGTTGAGGCTCAACAGCAAAAAGAAATCATTGACAATATAGAATTATATAATTTTATGACGAGCAGTGAGCTTGAAGTAGCTATTAATGAAAGTGAGCTTATATTAAGCCGATCTGGTTATACCACAATAATGGATTTAGCAAAATTAGAGAAGAAAGCCTTTTTTATACCAACTCCAGGGCAATTTGAACAAGAATATTTAGCAAATAAATTTCAGACTGAAGGTATAGCTCCTTTTTGTAGCCAAGACGAATTTAACATTGAAGCACTCTCTAAAACCGACGACTACAAGGGATTCAAATTTGAAGATTTTGAATTGAATTATAAAAAATTATTTGGTCTTTTCTAAGGTAAAAGAAAACTCACTTCCTACGCCTAGTTGACTTTCAATATATATTTTTTCTTCATGAGCCTCTATAATATGTTTTACTATAGATAAGCCTAAGCCAGAACCTCCTTCTTTTCTAGAACCACTTTTATCTACGCGGTAAAAGCGCTCAAACAAACGCTGAAGATTTGCTTTGGCAATCCCTTCACCATTATCGGTAACTCTTATAATAGCTTTATTTTTTATTAGATTTTCTATACTAACTTCAGTAGTTCCTCTTTCTCTACCATATTTTATAGAATTGACAATAAGATTTGTTAATACTTGCTGAATTCTTTCTTTATCTGCAAAAACCATGATAGGTTCAAAGTAATCAATATCAAACGTTAATGTAATATCTTTTTTTGCTGCTTTCATTTCAAACAGATCAAACACATTTTGTACCAATTGCACAATATCAAAATTTTCTTTATTTAGACTTAGATCACCAACCTCTAGTTTCGTAATCATATCTAAATCTTTAATAATGTATGTTAATCGTTCTACGCCTTTACTTGCCCTAGCGAGGTACTTATTCTTAACTTTTTCGTCTTCAATCGCTCCATCTAATAATGTAAGTAAATAACTCTGAACAGAAAATAATGGCGTCTTAAGCTCATGAGAAACATTACCAATAAACTCCTTTCTATATTCTTCTCTTACCTTTAATGTTTCAATCTCTATTTTTTTGTTTTTGGCATATTTATCAATTTCCTTTGTTAAGGTTCCCATATCTGTAGTTATGGGCTGTTGCCTGAGACTTGTAGATTCTAACAACGTTAAATCATCGTATATTTTTTTTACACGCTTATAAATGAATCGTTCAACTCTATACTGAATAATTACAACACATAATGGAAAACAAATAAGTGGATAAAAAATAACTTGCCAATGCAATGAATGCAAGACATATAAAAATACACAAACTAGTAATGAAGAAAACAACGTAATGTATAACGCTGTTCGCAGTGCGAATTTATAAGATTTCTTAAAATTAGTATTTTGCATTAGTCTACAAACTTGTACCCAACACCTTTAACAGTTTTAAAAGATTTATCGCCAATTTTTTCTCGAAGCTTCCTGATATGCACATCTATGGTTCTTCCGCCAACTACGACTTCATTTCCCCAGACTTTATCTAAAATTTCATCGCGTTTAAAAACCTTTCCTGGCTTGGTTGCTAGCAAAGATAACAATTCAAACTCTTTTCTTGGTAAGGTAATTTCTTTACCTTTTAATGTGATTTTATATTCTTCTTTGTAGATAACTAAATCTCCTATTTTCACAATTGATTCAGCAGTTTCATCTGTTTTCTTTAATCGTCTTAGTAACGATTTAACCTTGCTAATTAAAACCTTTGGCGTAATAGGTTTAGCGATGTAATCATCCGCACCAGCATCAAAACCAGCAACCTGAGAATAATCTTCTCCTCTTGCTGTTAAAAAGGTAATAATGGTATCACTCAACTCTGGTAACTCTCTTAAACGTTCACAAGCTTCAATACCATCCATTTTGGGCATCATAACGTCTAAAATTATTAAATGTGGCTTGTTTTTCTTTGCCAATTCAATAGCTTCTAAACCATTTTCACCTTTTATAACTTGATAACCTTCTGAAGATAAATTGTAACCAACTATTTCTAAAATGTCTGGCTCATCATCTACTAATAGTATTTTAATGTCTTTCTTTTTCAATGGAATTTCTATATTTTAAGAATTGTAAATATAAAATATATCTGTATAACTGTTTAAATTTAGTGAATTGATAACAATTACCTAACATTAAAAACGTAATTCGTTGCTGGTGAGAAGCGCCTGATATTAACCATATTATGTTATTGTAAATATGCTAAGTATTAACTATCACGATTCTTAGTAATTCAGATTTGTTGTTATATTTGTATTCTAACTTTAATAAAAATTCAATTATGAAGAAAATTTACTTTCTATTTATTGCCTTATTAATTTCTTCCATTTCTTTTGGACAGAATTTATTAGTGAATGGTGATTTTGAAACTTGGACAGATGTTAATACTCCTGACGGATGGACAAAAGTTGAAAACATTACTCAAGAAACTACCACAATTCATGGTGGCACTAATGCTGCAAAGCACACTGCAGATGGAACAAAAGATTTAGGTCAAACTATTACAGGTATTACACCTGGTAACATGTACACGATAACTATGTGGTTTAATGTTGAATCTGGTGATGGTACAGATGCTAGAATCTGGAGTTATTGGAGAGATGCATCTGATGGAAACATTACAGATAATGCAGATGAATTAAGAGGCGGTGGAGCCGGAAACGCTTATTTCGTTGCTACGGATGGTGTTTGGACTGAATATACAGTAACAATACCTGCTCCTGCTACAGCAACTAGTTTATACTTTGAAGTAAGAGCATATGGTTCTTCAGTTATATCTTGGGATGATTTTTCAGTTGTAGAACAAGCTGTAACTACACCAACAGTTAACATTACTGCACCAGCTGATGGAGAAGTTTTAGATTCTGGTACTACATCTGTAGATGTTACGACTTCTGTTTTAAACTTTAACGTTGGAAATACAGGTACTGATGATGGTTACATTAAAACAACTTTAGTTAGTCCTGGTGGAACTTTTAATATGGATAAGTTTGACACTAACCCAGAAACTATTTCTGTTGCTGATGGAGAAGCTTACACTGTAACTTATGAGTTAGTAGATCCTTCTGGTGCATCTTTAAGTCCAGCACAATCTACTACAATTTCGTTCTCAGTTGCAGGTATTTCTCAAGTTGCAGATATTACTGCATTAAGAGCTGGAACTGTTGGAGATTTCTACGAATTAACAGGTGAAGCTATTATCTCTTACATTGTTACGGAAGGTACAAGAAATCAAAAGTACATTCAAGATGCTGGTGCTGGAATCTTAATTGATGACACTGCTGGTACTATAACTACTGTATTTAACAATGGTGATGGTATTACTGGTTTAAAAGGTCAACTTACAGAATTTGCTGGCACTTTGCAATTTGTGCCTACAGAGAATGTAGCTTCTGCCTCTTCTACTGGTACGCTTTTAAATCCAATAGTAGTAAGTGCATCAGAATTAATTAATAATGGAGAAACTTATGAAAGTAGATTAATCACGCTAAACAATGTAACTTTTGCAGATTCAGGAATGTTCGCAGACAACACAAATTATGATGTTGCTGATGGTACTGATGTAACTGTTGCAAGAGTTGCTTTTGGTGATGAAGATATTATTGGTACTGCAATCCCAACTACTGTTTCAAGTATTACAGGATTAGGTGGTGAGTTTAATGGTGTTTACCAAATTTTCCCTAGATATGCTAGTGATATTGCAGCGCCTTTAAGTGTAAACAACTTCAACAATGCTTCATTTAGCTTATACCCTAACCCAACTAACACTGGTTCGGTTTCAATTTCTTCTACAAATAGCGAAGCTATCTCTGTACAAGTTTATGATATTTTAGGAAAGCAAGTTAAAAACGAGACATTATCTAACAACACGTTAAATGTTTCTAACTTAAAATCTGGTGTTTACATCATAAAAATTACTCAAAACAATGCTTCTACTACTAAGAAATTAGTAATTAACTAAGCATTATTAGTTTTAATACAAATTATAAGCGTAACTCAATTTTAGAGTTACGCTTTTTTTTATCCCTTACTTTTTAAGCCTTAAATTATAACTAAAAGAAAAAGGTTAAATCACTTCTTTGCATATTTTTGCATTATGAAATTAAAGGAAGATATTTTTAATATAAAAACTGATGCCGATTTTGAAGCATTAGCCTTAAAAGTGTTTAAGTTTCAGTTTGAGAAAAACAACGTATATCGTTCCTTTTGTGATTTGCTCTACAAGCATCCTTCTGATGTTAAACAGGTTTCAGATATTCCCTTTCTACCCATTCAATTTTTTAAAACTAGAGATGTTGTTAGCAATTCAAATACTATTGAAAAAACGTTTTCAAGCTCTGGCACGACAGGAAGTATTACAAGTAACCATTTAGTTACAGATCTAAAATTATACGAGGAGAGTTATTTAAAGGCTTTTAAGCACTTCTATGGAAATATTGAGGACTATGTTGTTTTAGCCTTGTTACCTTCTTATTTAGAACGTGATGGTTCTTCCTTAATCTATATGGTTAATGATTTAATTGAAAAATCTAACCAAACGGAAAGCGGATTCTATCTTAATAATCTTGACGAGTTAGCAAACACATTAAAATCACTTGAAGCAAAACAAAAGAAAACGCTACTCATTGGTGTTTCTTTTGCGTTATTAGATTTAGTTGAAGCATACCAACTGAATTTAAAGCATACCACAATAATGGAAACAGGTGGCATGAAAGGCAGACGAAAAGAAATTATAAGACAAGAGTTGCATCAAATTCTACAATCAGGTTTTAGTGTAGAACAAATTCATAGTGAATACGGCATGACAGAATTATTAAGCCAAGCGTACTCTAAAGGCAATGGTGTTTTTGAAAGTCCACCTTGGATGAAAATCTTAACGCGAGATACAGAAGATGCGCTGACCATACAACAACCAAACAAAACAGGAGGCATTAATGTTATCGATTTAGCTAATATTAATTCTTGCTCATTTATAGCTACACAAGATCTAGGAAAGGCTTACAATAACGGTCAGTTTGAAATCATTGGTCGTTTTGATAGTTCAGACATCAGAGGCTGTAATTTAATGGCACTTTAAAATTATTTTTAAATTTTTGTAAGGACTTAAACTCATCTACGACTTAACTATCGCTATGAAAAAGAAAGATTTTCAATAGTTGATTGATTGGTTAGAAAGTGCTCAAAATTATTTTTGGGCACTTTTTTTATTCACAACATTTTTTGTTTAGCTAAAATTAATTTCTTAACTAATACTATTTGTCCTAGATGGTAGTAACTATGCTCGAGCATTCCGTTGAGATTACGAGTGTAATTTCCATATTTCACATCAACAAACTCCTTTTCTAAATCTTCTTCAGGCATGTTTTCAACATGCTGCATCAATAATTCCACATCATCCCAAAAGCGCAATAAGAAAGATTCCCATGCTTGTTGAGATTCAATTGGTGGAAAATCAAAACTAAACGCATCTCTTACTTCTAATTTATTATTGATATATACATTTAGAATTCCTGCTGTATAGTAATGAATATGTTGCGCTAAAACTGAAATTGAGTTCAGTTCGTCCTTTTTTTTATTGGCTATTTTATAATCTAAATTCTCTAACTCATTTTTATAGTTAGTATTAGCAATCCATGTTCCACTAAGAAATACTTCCCTAATTCTACTTGCTATTTGTTGAGCCTGATTCATTGGTTGTAAAAACTTATACATTGGAATTTAAAGATAAAAAAAAAGACCTCACATGTTACAAAACAATGAGGTCTTAAGTTGTTATTTAAGGAAGTCTTAAACTACTTTTAAAAGAAAGTTAGTTTTCTTCCCTCTACTTATAATAATGTATTTATCGTGGATTAAATCTTCAGAAGACAACATATAATCTTCCTTAATCTTTTCTTTATTTACTGCAACTGCATTTTCTTTTAATGCACGTCTTGCATCGCCATTAGAATTTAAGAAATTAGTTTTTGCAGCTAATGCACCAATCATATCTATACCTTCTTTAAATTCTGCCTCAGATATTTCAGCATGTTTTACGCCTTCAAAAACATCTAAGAATAAAGATTCTGGCAATTGTTTTATTTCATTTTTAAAATCTTTACTAAATAATATTGAAGATGCTTTTACTGCATTATCAAACTCTTCTCGGCTATGCACAAAAACAGTTACTTCTTCCGCTAAACGTTTCTGTAATAAACGTAAATGAGGTGTTTCTTTATGTTCTTCAATTAGAGCTTCAATAGCCTCTTTATCTATAAATGTAAAGATTTTGATATACTTTTCCGCATCTTCATCAGTAGCATTTAACCAAAACTGGTAAAACTTAAATACTGATGTTTTATCAGCATCTAACCAAACGTTTCCACCTTCAGATTTTCCAAATTTAGAACCATCTGCTTTTGTAATTAACGGGCAAGTCATAGCATAAGCTTTAGCTTGGTCTTCACCATCATGCATACGCCTTACTAATTCTGTACCTGTCGTGATATTTCCCCATTGATCACTTCCACCCATTTGTAATTTACAGCCCATGGTTTTGTACAAATGATGAAAATCGTATCCTTGTATTAATTGGTAAGTAAATTCTGTAAAAGACATACCTACACTGCCTTCATCTCCACTCAAACGCTTTTTAACAGAATCTTTAGCCATCATATAATTTACAGTAATACGTTTACCAACGTCTCTTGCAAAATCAATAAAGCTAAAATCCTTCATCCAATCATAGTTATTTACAAGTACTGGCGCATTTTTGTTTGTAGAACTAAAATCTAAAAACCGAGATAAGACACCTTTAATACCAGCAACGTTATGAGCTAGTGCTGCCTCATCTAATAAATTTCTTTCATCACTTTTACCAGAAGGATCTCCAATCATACCTGTAGCACCACCTACCAAAGCTACTGGTTTATGGCCAGCTCTTTCTAAATGTACTAATAAAATAATTGGCACTAAACTACCAATATGCAATGAATCTGAAGTAGGATCAAAACCTATATAAGCTGTGGTCATTTCCTTATCTAATTGCTCTTCTGTTCCTGGCATGATATCATGTACCATTCCTCTCCAACGTAATTCTTCTACAAACTTATTTGCCATTGCTTATTTAGTTTCAAATTTTAATTGCACAAAGATATGTTTCCGATGTTAAAGACAAAAGACAATTTTAATTCAATTTAGATTATCTTAGTAACCCTTATTAACAACTTTCTATCATCGAATTAAGCTTAAGATTTGTATTTTCGCGTAATGATTTTAGTAACAGGAGGAACAGGTTTAGTTGGCTCGCATTTACTTTTTCAACTGTTGAAAAGTAATGCAACAATTAGAGCTATTTACAGAAATGACAACACACTTACAGATGTAAAAAAAGTGTTCTCCTATTATTCTGAAGACTATGATACCCTGTTTAATAATATTGAATGGGTGAAAGCAGATTTAAATGATGTTCCTCAACTTCAAATAGCATTTACAGATATAACTCACGTTTACCATTGCGCTGCTCTTGTTTCTTTCGAGCCAAAAGCATACAAATTACTTAGAAAAGTAAATATAGAAGGTACAGCAAACATTGTTAACCTCTGTTTAACTTCTAAGGTGGAAAAGCTTTGTTACGTGAGCTCAATTGCCACTATGGGAAAGCATGCTGATTCAGAAAAACTAATTGACGAACAAACGGAATGGAATGCAGAAAATGACAATAGCGTTTATGCCATTACCAAATATGGTGCTGAACTAGAAGTCTGGAGAGGTACACAAGAAGGTTTAGATGCTATTATTGTAAATCCTGGTATTATCGTAGGACCTGGCTTTTGGGAAAGCACTGGTAGTAGCAGTCTTTTTAATAAGATTTACAATGGATTGCCTTATTATACAAACGGCGTAACAGGTTTTATAGACGTTTGGGATGTAATTAATGTGATGCTAAAATTAATGAACGGCAACAGTACAAACGAAAATTTTATTTTAGTTTCAGAAAACCTAAGTTTTAAATCATTTTTTAAAAGAGTTGCAAGTGCCTTAAACACTAAACCACCGAAAAAGGAGGCAAAACCTTGGTTAATAAATTTAGTTTGGCGATTAGACTGGTTAAAGGGTAAAGTATTAGGTCAACCAAGAAAGTTAACTAAGCATACAGCGAAATCAATATTAAGTATTGATAAATATGATGCCTCAAAAATTAAAAGCACTATAGATTTTCAATTTACACCTATAAACGATACCATTAAAAGCGTTAGTAAGTTGTATTTACAAGATATTAAGAACTCAAGCCTTTAAAACCTATACTATCTATAATTTTTTTTATAGAATCCTTACGTCTTTTCGCGTTTTTCTTTAGTGAATCAGTACGTGTTTTAGTCTTTTTGTTTTCTTCGCTTCTTATATTTTCGTATTCCTTTTTCTCCTTCTCTATTCGTTCTTTTACCTGCTCTACAATAGCTTTGTACACATCAGTATCATAGCTATAATAGGCATTACTCTCTGCAAATTGAGAACTATCAATATTGTGTTTTTCTAAAACATATTCTCTGGGAACAATACCGTTTTTTTCAAGGGTTTTTCTATTAATTCCCTTGGCAGCATTAACTACATAAATATCAAATAAAAGATCAGACATTTGAGCTTTAGATATCAAATTATCTGGTTTTTTGGGTTTATCCATACCATCGCATGCAATAACCAAAAGTCCTAAAACCAATACTATGCTTAGATTCTTTAACATTTATCTATCAAAAGTTAATCGTTGTCCTGCTTTAACGTCTAAAACCTTAAAATTGTTATATGCCAATTGGCCATTGACAAAAGTGTGAGTTATTCTACTTTTAAATGTGTTACCTTCAAAAGGTGACCAACCACATTTGTATAAAATGTTACTTTTATTAACGGTCCAAGGACTTTGAGGATCTACAATAACAAGATCTGCATAATAACCTTCTTTTACATAACCACGTTTCGCTACATTAAATAATATTGCAGGATTATGACATGCCTTTTCTACTAGTTTTTCAACAGTGATTTTACCTTGATGATGTGCTTCAAACAAAGCCACCAAAGCATGCTGAACCAATGGGCCACCAGAAGGCGCTTTAGTATATGGGTTTGTTTTTTCTTCGAGCGTGTGAGGTGCATGATCTGTTGCAATAACATCAATTCTATCGTCTAATAGAGCTTTCCAAAGCTGATCTCTATCGTTAGCTGTTTTAACCGCAGGATTCCATTTTATATGGCTTCCTTTTTTGGCATAATCCTCATCAGAAAACCACAAATGGTGTACACAAACCTCAGCCGTTATCTTCTTATCCTTCAATGGTATTTTGTTTGAAAACAGATTTGTTTCTTTACCTGTAGACAAATGAAACACGTGCAATCTTGCTCCTGTTTTCTTAGCTAACTCAATAGCTTTTGAAGAAGATAAATAACAAGCTTCTTCACTTCTAATTATAGGATGCATTTCCATAGGAATATCATCACCATATTCCGCTTTATATTTAGCTAAATTTGTTTTTATAGTGGCTTCATCTTCACAATGTACGGAAATAACCATATCTGTACTCGAGAATATTTTCTCAATAACTTTAGGGTCGTCAACGAGCATATTTCCTGTAGACGAACCTAAAAACAATTTTAAACCTGCAACAGTTTTTGGATCTACCTTTAAAATTTCCTCTAAATTATCATTTGTTCCGCCAAACATAAACGAATAGTTAGCGTGCGATGTGTTTGCTGCAATAGCAAATTTCTCGTCTAACTTTTCTACTGTTGTAGTTTGTGGATTAGTATTTGGCATTTCAATAAAAGACGTAATTCCACCAGCTAATGCTGCCTTAGATTCAGTCTCTATATTTGCTTTATGCGTTAATCCAGGCTCTCTAAAGTGTACCTGATCATCAATCATTCCTGGAATAACATAATTTCCTTCTACATCAATGACAGTCATATCCGCAGATTTAACACTTATGGAAAGGTCTATTTCTTTTATAATGTTTCCTTCTATTAGAATATCACCTTCAACAATTTTTCCTTCGTTGACGATTCTTGCATTTTTAATAAGAGTCTGTCCGTTCATAATCTTCTACTTTGCAAATAAACTTGTTAATTTTAAACTCACTACACCGAATATAGCTTCGGAAATAATGCTTCCACTCATTTTTGAATTTCCTTTAGTTCTATCTTTAAATATAACTGGTATTTCAACTATTTTAAATCCTTTTTTATGGGCTTTAAATTTCATTTCTATTTGAAACGCATAACCAACAAATTTTACTTTATTAAGATTAATAGTTTCTAAAACTTTTCTTTTATAACAAACAAAACCAGCTGTGGAATCCTTTACCTTCATCCTAGTAATAAATCTAACATAACGAGATGCACCATAAGATAATAAAATACGAGACAAAGGCCAGTTCACAACCGTAATCCCTCTTACGTACCTAGAGCCAACAGAAATATCCGCACCATTTTTTGCACAAGCCTCATATAACTTTATTAAATCGTTTGGATTGTGTGAGAAATCTGCATCCATTTCAAAAATATACTGATAGTCATTCTCTAAAGCCCACTTAAAACCAGCAATGTAAGCTGTACCTAAGCCACTTTTTTCCGTTCGTTCTAATAAGAATAACTGATCTTTAAAAACCTCTTGCAACTCTCTAACCTTATTACCTGTTTTATCTGGCGAGTTATCATCTACAATAAGTACATTAAAGTCTTTGCTTTGAGAAAACACAGCACTAATAATAGATACTATATTTTCAATCTCATTATATGTAGGGATTATTACTAGTGCGTCAGACATTAATTCAATTTTAAAATACGCTATTTAGCAGGTTTTGAATTTTAACAAAAGTAAAGTTTTTAATGAGATAATAATTGAAATTAACGTTTTTGATAGATTCGTTTTATGTATATCTTTATAATTAAGATAAATTTAGAATAATACTTAATATTGTACTTTAATTTTCATGATTTTAGAATTTAAAATAAGAATAAATTATCCTTTAGAAATTTAATTAAATATTGCTTAAATTTCTTTATAACTTAGCGGTATGCGAAATTTCATAACATTCGATTGGTTTACTATTTTTACAATTATAAGCTTGTGCACTATTGTTGTCGCTAAATATATTAACACATTGAGATTTAATGATTTTCTGTATGTTATTGGTAATTCTAAATATTTAAAGATTTACTCTAAAGAACAAAAGTTTATTGATCAATTTGATAGTTTCCTTTTTGTAAACCTTAGTTTATCGTTAAGCATTTTTATTTACTTCGTATATTCTACATACGTTTCTCCTTTAACCTTTGATCTTGTTACTTTCTTAAAATTACTTTTTACGATTTCAACAATAATTATTATAAAAACTTTAATTGAAAGGCTTATTGGTAGTCTGTTTGAAATGGATCATATAATTGATTACTACCTATTTCAGAAAACCACCTTTAAAAACCTATCTGGTTTGGTATTTTTCATTGCTAATTTGTTTTTCTTATACACTAAGGTTTCTATTGAAATTATTTTCATTATTGCTTTTTCATTGGTCTGTATCATAAATACGATTGGATTTTTAACATCTTTCAAAACCTATCAAAAAATAATTAATCTTAATTTTTTCTATTTTTTGTTGTATCTTTGCGCTCTCGAAATTGGGCCTTATGTACTTTTATATAAGGTTATTAGAGAGTATAACGGTTAAAACACAAGGTTTACGTATGAAAGTGAAAACGATTTTAGTATCACAACCAGAGCCTAAAGTAGAGAACTCTCCGTACTTTGACTTGCAAGAGAAGCAAAAAGTTAAAGTAGACTTTAGACCCTTTATTCATGTGGAAGGCGTATCCTCAAAGGATATAAGACAACAAAAAGTTGATCTAAGCAAAATTACTGCCATCATTCTTACCAGTAGAAATTCTGTAGATCATTTCTTTAGAGTAGCCGATGAAATGCGCTTTAAAGTACCAGATGCCATGAAATACTTTTGTCAGTCTGAAGCTGTTGCCTATTATTTACAGAAGTACGTAGTTTACAGAAAACGTAAAATTTATGTTGGTAAGCGTACGTTTGCAGATTTAATGCCGTTAATTAAAAAATATAAAGACGAATCGTTTTTATTACCAACAACGGACAAAGTAAAACCTATTATACCTGAAACATTAGACGAACTTGGTATAAAATGGAAACAGGCTACTTTTTACAAAACCGTAATTAGTGATTTATCAGATTTATCTAATGTAACTTATGATATATTAGTATTCTTTAGTCCTTCTGGTATAGAATCATTATTCCATAATTTCCCAGATTTTAAGCAGAACGAAACACGTATTGCTGTATTTGGTAATACAACAGTAAAGGCTGTGAAGGAAAAAGGATTGCGAGTAGATATTTCTGCACCGACACCGGAAACACCTTCTATGACAATGGCTTTACAGAAATATATTGACTCTGTTAATAAAGGAAAATAGTAATAAACTATTAAGATTATAACATAAAAAAAGCGATTCTAAATTTAGAATCGCTTTTTTGGTTTTTATAACTTTTACTAAAATGCATAACGTTGAGGTCCTCCTCTACGTATATCTTCATTAGCATCATCTTGAAACTTCTTAAAGTTTTCTCTAAAAGCATTAGATAATTTAAATGCCATTTTATAATATGCTTCGTCATCATTCCAAGTAGCTCTAGGACTTAAAACTTCTGTTGGTACTCCAGGGCAAGTTCTTGGTTGTGCCACTCCAAATACAGAATGAATATGGTAATCTTCGTATGTGTATGCACCTAAATCTCCATTAAGCACTGCATTAATCATAGCACGCGTATACTTTAATTTCATACGTGTACCAACACCGTAAGGTCCGCCTGTCCAACCTGTATTAACTAACCAAACATTTACGCCTGCTTCTTTCATCTTTGTACTAAGCATTTCAGCATACTTAGTTGGGTGTAATGGCATAAATGGTGCGCCAAAACAAGCAGAAAAACTAGGTACTGGTTCTACTACACCTGCTTCTGTACCAGCAACTTTAGCTGTATAACCAGAAATAAAGTGATATGCAGACTGATTAGGTGTTAATTTTGAAATTGGAGGCAGTACACCAAAAGCATCTGCTGTTAAGAAAAAGATATTCTTTGGGTTTTCACCTACTGAAGGCTTTCTAATATTATCTATATGGTAAATTGGGTAACTTACTCTTGTATTTTGTGTTATTGAAGTATCAGCAAAATCAACTTTGCCATTATCATCCATAACTACATTTTCGAGGATAGCTCCTTTTTTAATAGCTGCATAAATTTCTGGCTCTTGCTCTTGTGAAAGATTAATAACTTTAGCGTAGCAACCACCTTCAAAATTAAAAACAGTGTTTTCATTTGTCCAACCATGCTCATCATCACCAATTAAACTACGATTGGGATCTGTAGAAAGTGTTGTCTTCCCTGTTCCTGATAATCCAAAGAAAATAGCAGTATCGCCATCTTTACCAACGTTAGCACTACAGTGCATAGGTAAAGTGTTTTTAAATACAGGAAGAATAAAGTTTAAAGCAGAAAAAATACCTTTTTTAATTTCACCTGTATAACCAGTTCCTCCTATTAAAGCAATTTTACGCGTAAAATCTAAAATAGCAAAGTTATGTTGACGTGTACCATCTACTTCTGGATCTGCCATAAAACCTGGAGCATTGACTATAGTCCATTCTGGAGAAAAGTTTTCTAACTCCGCTTCTGTAGGACGTAAAAACATGTTATAAGCAAACATATTGCTCCAAGGGTACTCATTGATTACCCTAATATTTAACTTGTAGTTCTCGTCTGCACAAGCATAACTATCTCTTACATATAATTCCTTCTCAGATAAATAATCACTTACTTTATCATAAAGCTTCTGAAACTTATCACTATCAAAAGGAATATTGATATTTCCCCACCAAATTTTATCTTCGGTAATGGCATCTTTAACAATAAAACGATCCATTGGAGAACGACCAGTAAACTCACCAGTATTAACTGCGATAGCACCAGACGAAGATTCTACACCTTGTCCCTTTGCAATGGTTTCAGCATGAAGCTCTTCTGAAGATAATTGAAAATTAACTTTTGCATTTTTAATTCCATATTGATCTAACGAAATCGTTTTCGAAAATTGTGTATGGTTTACCATAATTATTGTGTTGTTTTAGATCACAAAATTATGATTTTATTTTAAAACTACAGCGCAGAATATCAATTATCGTCCTTTGTCTTTAATATTCCGATTAACATAACAATCCAACCAATTATTAACGATAAACCACCAAATGGTGTTAAAATTGCGAAAATCTTAAAATTAAAGCTATAAATTGTGTTAGTTGATAATCCGTAAATAGATCCTGAGAACAAAAAAACACCTAAAATCACTAAAAAAAACACTGCTTTTTTCGCTCTTAAATTGATAAAATTTGTGCTCCCTAAAATCAAAAATAAAAACGAATGATACATTTGATAGCGCACTCCGGTTTCAAAGGATTTAACGGCATTTTCATCAACTAATTTCTCTAATCCATGAGCAGCCCAAGCGCCTAAAATTATCCCTAAAATTCCTAAAAATGATCCAGTAATTAATAACTTTTTGTTCATATTAAAACTCAATTTTGGTTTAAAGTCGATTTTCTATTTGTTACATTCGTACCAACAAAATTAGTTATAATGCGCAAAATTTTAATCATAGGAGCAGGTAAATCCTGTTCTTATCTTATAAAATATTTACTTGATAAGTCAGAAACAGAACAACTACAAATTACCGTTGGAGATCTTAATATAGAAAATGCCAAAAAATTAGTTGGCAACCACCCAAATACAAACATTATTCATTTAGATGTATTTGATGCTCAATCTAGAGTTGCGGCTGTAAAAAATGCCGATATTGTAGTCTCAATGCTACCTGCACGCTTTCATATTGAAGTGGCCAAAGACTGTATTACTTATAAAAAACATATGGTAACGGCTTCTTATGTCAGTCCAGAAATGCATGCTTTAAATGAAGATGCTATTGCCAATAATCTCGTTTTTATGAATGAGATTGGTGTAGATCCTGGTATTGATCACATGAGTGCCATGCAAGTCATAGACCGCATTAGAGATAAAGGTGGTAAAATGATTTTGTTTGAATCTTTTACTGGTGGCCTAGTGGCTCCCGAAAGTGACAACAATCTTTGGAATTACAAATTTACATGGAACCCAAGAAATGTTGTTGTTGCAGGACAAGGTGGTGCTGCCAAATTTTTACAAGAAGACCAATTTAAATACATTCCGTATCACAGATTATTTAGACGTACTGAATTTTTAGATGTTGATGGTTTTGGCCGTTTTGAAGCTTATGCCAACAGAGATTCATTAAAATATCAAACCGTATATGGTTTAGATCATATAAAGACGCTTTATCGAGGCACTATGAGACGTGTTGGTTTTAGTAGAGCCTGGAATGTTTTTGTGCAGTTAGGAATGACAGACGACAGCTACACTATTGACGACAGTATTAATATGAGTTATCGTGATTTTGTTAATTCATTTTTGCCATACAGTCCTACAGATTCTGTTGAACTTAAATTTAGACATGCACTTAAGATTGATCAAGATGATATCGTTTGGGATAAGTTTTTAGAACTCGATATTTTCAACTCTGAAAAAATGGTTAATCTAGACAAAGCGACGCCTGCTCAAATTCTTCAAAAAATATTAATGGATAGTTGGTCACTGAGCTCTGATGATAAAGACATGATAGTTATGTATCATAAATTTGGCTATGAACTTGATGGAAAAAAATATCAAATTGATGCCACTATGGTAACGTTAGGCACGGATCAAACTTATACAGCAATGGCAAAAACAGTAGGTTTACCAGTAGCAATTGCAACATTAGCAATACTAAACGGAAAGATTAAAACACCAGGCGTTCAAATTCCTATTACAAATGAAGTTTATACACCCATTTTAAAAGAATTAGAATCTTATGATATTGTTTTCAAAGAACACGAAGTCCCATATTTAGGTTACAACCCATTAAATTTATAATTTAAATAGAAAATTAGCACAAGGCGTTTCAATATGAAACGCTTTTTTTATCTTTAACTTTCAAATTACAATCTTTTCGAAACATGAAAGTAAGCGACAACGGCATTTATATTGACGGAATAGACAAAAAAATTTTAAGAGCATTAATGGAAGATGCCAGAACACCAATTCTTGAAATTGCTCGTAATGTTGGCATTTCTGGCGCAGCCATTCATCAACGATTAAAAAAATTAGAAAAATCTGGTCTTTTAGCTGGTTCAAAATTTATTATAAACCCAAAAGCTTTAGGTTATACCACAATGGCTTTTGTTGGTGTGTATTTAGATAAAGCTATTAGTAATCCAGAAGCCGTAAAGCAATTACAAAAAATACCAGAAGTTATTGAGTGCCATTACACCACAGGAAATTGGTCTATTTTTATTAAAATCCTTACCAAGGATAATGAGCATTTAATGCATGTACTTAATTCTGAAATTCAAAGTATAAAAGGGGTTTCTAGAACGGAAACGTTTATTTCTTTGCAACAACAGATCAATCGTCAAATTAAGATATAACTTAGGTCTTTAACCTCTTGCCATACTTCCACCTCCAAATTAAAGCATGCCATTTACGCTTTAATTTTTGATGCTTCCAATTAATATTAAACCTTTCACCTTTTATATACCAAGGTGGCAAAGGAATTTTAATACTAAATGGAGGAAATTTATTGACTATCTTATTTAAATCATTCTCATTTCTAAATCGTCGAGAACAAGTAAGTTTAATTATAGTTTTTCTTTTTGTAGAATAATGAATTTCTGCGTTCACCCATAATGGAACTCGTCCAAAATCATACAAACTATCTACAACTTGTTTATGAAATTGAGGTTTACCTTCTAATAGATTAATTTCATTTAGTTTATCTAATTCTTGTTCATTCAAATGAGTACTTACTTCTCTTGAATTAGGTTCTATTAGATATTCAACATTAGTAGAAATTGAATTAACAACCAATGTTTGCGTAAACTCAATTAATTCTTTCGTTGATTCTGTTAATCTATATTTAAATTCTGATTGTTCCATCTAATTTAAGAAGGACTAAGGCGCAGGATTAGGGATTTCAGCGTGTACAGCATCTATGGCTTTCATTACCTCATCGGATAACGACATATTAATACTATCAATATTTTCTTTGAGCTGTTCTATACTTGTTGCACCAATAATATTACTTGTTAAAAAAGGTCTTTCATTCACAAAAGCTAATGACATTTGAGCCAATGACATATTATGGTCTTCTGCTATTTTTAAATAACGCTTTGTAGCCTCTGTAGCTTGATCATTACTGTAACGTGCAAATCTTGGAAACAATTTCAACCTCGCATTTTCTCCTGCCGTTCCTTTTATATATTTGCCAGATAATACACCAAAAGCCATTGGTGAATAGGCTAGTAATCCAATATTTTCTCTATGTGACACCTCTGATAACTGGCTTTCAAATACTCTATTAATTAAAGAATAAGCATTTTGAATGGTTATCATTCGAGGTAAATTATGTTGTTTCGATTCTTGTAAATAACGCATCGTTCCCCAAGAATTTTCATTAGAAATACCAACTTGTCTTATTTTACCAGATTTAATAATGTCATTTAAATTATGTAGAATTTCATTAAAATTATCATCCCATTGTTCATCTTCAATATGCTTGTAATCTCTAACACCAAAAAAATTAGTTTTACGTTCTGGCCAATGCAATTGATAAAGATCTAAATAATCCGTTTGTAAACGTTTTAAACTATTGTTTACGGCTTCATTTAATGCCTCTTTACTAAAACCACTAGTTCTAATATGAGCGGTATAATCGCCTGTTCCTGCAATTTTAGATGCTAAAACTACTTTGTCTCTATGACCTGTTTTGGCAAACCAATTACCAATAATACGTTCAGTTTCGGCATAAGTTTCTGCTGTAGCTGGCACAGGATATAATTCTGCACAATCAAAGAAATTCACACCTTTATCTAAAGCATAATCCATTTGAGCAAAACCTTCTTCTTGGGTATTTTGATTTCCCCAAGTCATAGTGCCAAGGCATATTTTACTAACTTTTATATCTGTGTTTGGTAGTGTTGTGTATTTCATATCAAATTCTGCGAAAGCAGAAATCATTTTTTGTTAAACGGATCTTTCACTGTAAAAATAAGAAGACCTTTTAGGTTTTGAAAACCTGAAAGGTCTATTTCTTAATTAAATATAGATGTCTTGTTATTATTACAAATGATTATATATCATTCAATAGTTTAGAAATCTCATCTAATTTTGGTGTTAAAATAACTTCAATTCGTCTATTCTTTGCTTTGCCTTCAGATGTTTCATTTGAAGCTATTGGTGCAAATTCACCTCGACCAGCTGCTGTTAAGTTTTCAGGATTGATAGCTTCATTTTCTCTGAGGATATTTACAATCGCTGTTGCGCGTTTTGCAGATAAATCCCAGTTTCCACTTAATTGATCATTTCCTTTATATGGCACGTTATCCGTATGACCCTCAATTAATACTGAAATTTCTGGGTTTTCGGCTAATACGTTTCCTAATTGGTTTACGGCTTGTTTTCCTTGAGAACCAACATACCAACTACCTGATTGAAACAACAACTTGTTTTCCATAGAAATGTAAACCTTTCCATTACGTTGCTCTACAGTTAATCCTTTACCTTCAAAATTGGTTAATGCTTTAGAAATAGCGTCTTTTAAACTATTCATTGCAGCATCTTTTGATGCTATTACATTTTCTAATTCTGCAACACGTTTAGAACGACTTTCTAATTCTTGTTTTAAAGAATTTAAACGTTCGTTCTCTGCAGCCAATGCTAATTCCTTAGCTTCTAATTGGGCTAATAGCTCTCTGTTTTTTTGAGAATTTTTAGCAATTGAAGCTGAACTATTTTCTTCTAACGCTTTGTATGATGCTTTTAAAGTTTCAAGATTTGATTGTGAAGCTGCATAATCTGCTTGAAGCTTATCTCTTTCGGAAACAGCAGACTCATAAGCAGATTGCAACGCATTTAAATCGTTATAAATCTTTGTTTTTTCTTGAGATAAGGCTTCCATTTCATCAGTTAAACTGCGATTCTCTTTTTTAAGATTCGCATATTTATCTTCGAGATCTGTATAAATTTGCTTAGACACACAAGATGTAAATAATGTAATTGTAAGGACTAGTATTGAGAGTTTTTTCATGATGTTTTTATAGTCTTTAAGTTGTTTCGTTTTTTTAAAATTTGATTTCAGCATTTAACATCCAATTCCAATAAAATAGGACAGTGATCACTATGAACGGCTTCTGTTAAGATAACGCTACGTTTTATTTTATCTTGTAAAGGTGCGCTTACCATGGCATAATCTAAACGCCAACCTTTATTATTTGCTCTAGAGTTTGCTCTGTAACTCCACCAAGAATATTCCTGACGTTCTGGATGCAAGTATCTAAAACTATCTGTAAATCCGCTATCTATAAAATTACCAAGCCACTCACGCTCTTCTGGTAAAAAACCAGAAACACCTTTCATTTTTGGGTTATGGATATCTATAGCTTCATGGCAAATATTATAATCGCCACAGACAACTAAGTTTGGCTTTTCCTTTTGTAATTCGTTTAAATAATCATGTATTAAATCCATGTATTCAAACTTATGAGATAATCTAGCTGCATTGGTACCAGATGGCAAATACATGCTCATTACAGATACCTCATCGTAATCTACACGAATATTTCTACCTTCAAAATCCATAGATTCAATACCAGTACCAAATTCTATATGATTCGGTTTCGTTTTACATAAAACCGCAACACCACTGTAACCCTTTTTCTGTGCACTAAACCAATAATTATACTCGTAACCCGCTTCTGTAAATAAACTCAGGTCTAGTTGTTCTTCCATAGCTTTAATTTCTTGCAGACAAACTACATCTGCATCTGTTGCTACTAACCATTCTATAAAACCTTTTTTTAAAGCTGCTCTAATTCCGTTGACGTTATAAGAAACTATTTTCATACCCATTTTCTACCTTAGTAAAAATCTCTTTTTAAGTTAAACATTCCGTGAACTGCTAAATTAAATAATACTGTACTTTTACCCTATAAATTTATACTGCTTTTAACGATAAAATAATTTAAGTATTCCGCAGTTATTACAATACATGAAGAATTCGTTACTTATTATATTATTACTTACCACATTTTTGGGTTTTTCTCAAGAGCAGGATAGTAATCTTAGGCAAAAGAAAGTAGCGGTTTCAGATTCGATTAAAATTGATTCCATTAGCATTAATCCTTCGAGATTTAAAGTTAAAACAAAAGACAACAAACTCATAGATTCTACGTTGTATTCGGTTGATTTTGCAAAAGCCATTTTACGGTTTAAGCAACCAATAGAAATCGATACAATTCATATTGAATACTTACGTTATCCTAAATTTTTAACTCAAGTATATAGACAATTAGATGATGGTGTTATTGTAGACCGTTCGTCTCAAAATCAACAATTGTATACGTTACAAAACGCTTCTAATAAAAGTACGTATACGCCTTTTGATGGCTTAACCACGTCTGGAAGCATTTCGAGAGGTGTAACGATAGGAAACAATCAAAACTCAGTACTGAATAGTGAACTCGATTTACAGATTTCAGGTAAATTGAGCGATAAAGTTTCACTACGTGCTTCAATTCAAGATGCTAATATTCCGCTGCAAGAAAGTGGGTATTCGCAACGTTTAGATGAGTTTGACCAAGTGTTTATTGAACTCTATAGTGACGATTGGAATATAAGAGCAGGAGACATTGATTTAGTAAACACTAATAGTTATTTCGCTAATTTTTCTAAACGTGTGCAAGGCTTACTAGTCAATGCTAATTTAAGTGAAAAAACCTCCGTTTTTGCTTCTGGTGCTTTGGTTAGAGGTCAATTTACAACCACACAATTTACAGCAGAAGAGGGTAACCAAGGACCATACAAATTACGTGGATCTAATAATGAATTGTATGTCCTTGTGGTTTCGGGAAGTGAAACCGTTTACGTCAATGGAGTACCTTTAGAACGTGGCGAAAACAATGATTATATTATTGATTACAATGCTGGAGAAATTATTTTTAATTCCACATATCCTATCACTTCCGAAATGCGAATTACAGTAGATTACCAGTTTAGCGAACGGAATTACTCAAGATTTACCGTTTTTGGAGGTGCCAAATATGAAACCAAAAAATTAAAACTGAATGTTTCTGTGTATTCCGAGAGTGATGCTAAAAATCAACCTTTACAACAAAACTTATCTACAGAACAAACCCAAATTTTAGCTGAAGCAGGAGATGATGTAGATTTAATGACAGCACCTTCTGAAACCCTAACCTCCTATTCTGAAAACCGAATTCTCTATAAAAAAGAAGTATTTGGCACTGAAGAAATTTTTGTGTTTTCTAATGATCCTGAAGACGAATTGTACAATGTTCGTTTTACATTAGTTGGTACCAACCAAGGAAATTATATACTAAGCAATACCAATGCTATTACTAATATTTATGAATACATTGCGCCAATTGCAGGTGTTCCGCAAGGAAATTACGAACCTATTACACAATTAATAGCACCAGAACGTTTACAAATTGCCGTTATAAATGGTCAATATAAACCAAGCGAAAAAACAGCTGTCTTTTTTGAATTAGCAGGAAGTAAAAAGGATGAGAATTTATTTTCGAGTTTAGATGATGCCAACAATGATGGTTATGCTGGAAAATTTACATTGAAACAAAATTTAATTAAATCGGATAGTCTCTGGAATCTTTCTGCTCTTGTTGATGCCGATTATATTCAGAAAAATTTTAATACCATTCAACGTTTGTACAGAGCAGAATTTAATCGTGATTGGAATTTAGATACCTCTGAAATCACAGATGATAGTAATATTGACTATGGCAACCAACTTCTTTTTACTTCTGGCTTAAAATTATCGCATTTAAAAAAAGGTTATGCTACTTATAATTTTGAACATCTCAACTATTCTGAAAACTTTAATGGAAATCGTCATAACATTGCAGCCAATTTGCATTTGGGAAATTTTAAAATATTTTCAAACTCTAGTGTTTTAAATAATGAAAGCACCATAAATCAATCCACTTTTGTAAGGTCTTTTAATAGCGTTGTATATGGAAAAGACAAAAAATGGGCTGGCGTAAAATTCTCTACAGAAGACAACGAACAACGCGCAATATCTAATGATTCACTAACTCCTTTGAGTCAAAAATATAAAGCCTACGAAGCTTTTGTTGGTATTGGAGATAGCACTAAAGTTTTTGCAGAAGTCGGGTATATAAAACGTTTTAATGACAGTTTACGCAACAATAGTCTAGAACGTGTTAATAGCTCTAATACCTATTATTTAAATTCGAGATTAATTCAGAATAAAAATACAACGCTTCAATTGTATGCTAATTATAGAGATTTAAAGTCTGAGGACACTAATATAGAGGATGAACAAAGTTTAAACAGCCGCTTAACTTTTAATCAGAAATTATTCAAAAACCTTATTATTCTTAACACAAATTTTGAAACCAATTCTGGCACCTTAGCACAGCAAGATTTTACTTATGTTGAAGTAGAAGCTGGTCAAGGAGCTTACACATGGATAGATTATAATGAAAACAACATTCAAGAATTAGACGAATTTGAAATTGCGCAATTTGCAGACCAAGGCAGTTATATTAGAGTCTTATTGCCAAATCAAGTTTATGTGCAAACGCATCAGAATAGATTTGGGCAAACGGTAACTATAAATCCGCAAATCTGGAGTGTTTCTAAAGACAAATCGAAACAATTTTGGTCGCATTTCTATGACCAAGCCTCTTTTATTGTGGATAGTAAAACCTTTAAAAATGGAAATTCTTTTAACTTAAATCCGTTTGAAGCTTTAAAAGACGATTTAGACACTGAAGACTATGTATCCTTAAATTACAGTTTAAGGAATGTGTTGTTTTTAAATAGAGGAAAACAACGCTACACCACGTCTTATACCTTTTTAACCAATAAGAGCCGTAATCTATTATCTATAGGATTTCAGCAAAACAAAACGAATAGTCATCAACTCAATTTTACTCATAAATTTAATGCGAACTGGCTAGTAAACTCCATAGCAAGTTTAGGAACAGACGATAGCAGAAGTGAAAATTACACGAGCCGAAATTACACTATAGACAACTACCAATTTAAACCTAAACTGAGTTATTTGTTCAGCGAAAATGCGCAGTTTGATGTCTTTTACCAATACACATCAAAAGAAAATACCATTGGTAGTTTAGAGTCCTTAGCTCAGAATAATTACGGTTTATCATTCACATACAATAACACTCAGAAAATAGCATTAACAGGTGAGTTTAATTTCTTTCAAAATGATTTTGAAGGTGATGCAAACACACCTGTTGGTTACCAAATGTTAGAAGGTTTACAAGCTGGTAAAAACTATACTTGGAGTTTACTCGCTCAAAAAAAACTAACAAAATATTTAGATTTAAATTTAACTTACTTCGGAAGAAAATCTGAAACTTCAAAAACAATTCATACAGGAACCATTCAGTTGAAAGCTTATTTTTAGAACAAAAAAACACCCAAACAATTAAGTTTGGGCGTTTTTATTTTGAGATTCCTACTTTCGCAGGAATTAGTGTTACATCTTCTGGAGCCAATGTTTCACATCAACCTCAGCTTTTATAATATCTTTTAAATCTTCAATTTTAACACGCTTCTGTTCCATAGTATCTCTATGACGTATAGTAACTGAATTATCTTCTAAAGTATCGTGATCTACTGTGATACAAAATGGTGTTCCGTTAGCATCTTGTCTTCTGTAACGTCTACCTACTGCATCTTTTTCATCGTAAGTAACGTTGAAATCCCACTTTAAATCTTCAACAATTTTCTTGGCAACATCTGGTAAACCGTCCTTTTTAACTAAAGGTAAAATGGCTGCTTTTGTTGGTGCTAACACTGCTGGTAACTTTAAAACTGTTCTTGTTGTATTGTTTTCTAATTCTTCTTCCATTAAAGCATTAGAAAATACCGCTAAAAACATTCTATCTAAACCAATAGAGGTTTCTAAAACGTAAGGTGTATAACTTGCGTTATCTTCATGATCAAAATACTGTAATTTTTTACCTGAAAATTCTTCGTGTTGTTTAAGATCAAAATCAGTACGTGAGTGAATTCCTTCTAATTCTTTAAAACCAAATGGGAATTTAAATTCTATATCAGTAGCTGCATCTGCGTAATGCGCTAATTTTTCATGATCGTGAAAACGGTAATTATCTTCTCCTAAACCAAGTGACTTATGCCATTTTAAACGTGTGTCTTTCCAATAATCAAACCACTCTTTTTGTGTACCTGGTTTAATAAAAAACTGCATTTCCATTTGTTCAAACTCACGCATTCTAAAAATAAATTGTCTTGCAACAATCTCGTTTCTAAATGCCTTACCTGTTTGTGCAATACCAAAAGGAATCTTCATACGTCCTGTTTTCTGAACGTTTAAGAAATTCACAAATATACCTTGTGCCGTTTCTGGTCTTAAATATAAATCCATAGCAGATTCTGCTGAAGCGCCTAATTTAGTCCCAAACATTAAGTTAAATTGCTTAACGTCTGTCCAGTTTCTGCTTCCACTTAAAGGACAAGCTATTTCTAACTCTTCAATTAAAGCCTTAACATCTGCTAAATCTTCTTTTTCTAAAGATTGACCTAAACGTTTTAATATAGTATCAATTTTTTCTTGATAACCAACAACACGACCATTGGTAGAAACAAATTCTTCTTTATTAAAAGCGTCGCCAAAACGTTTTTGTGCTTTTTTAACTTCTTTTTCTATTTTGTTTTCAATTTTAGCACAATAATCTTCTACTAAAACATCTGCTCTATATCGTTTTTTAGAATCCTTATTATCTATTAAGGGGTCGCTAAAAGCGTCTACGTGGCCAGAAGCTTTCCAAGTTGTAGGATGCATAAATATTGCAGCATCAAGACCTACAATATTATCATTCATCTGTACCATAGCTCTCCACCAATAGTCTCTAATATTCTTCTTTAATTCTACTCCGTTTTGAGCATAATCATATACTGCGCTTAGTCCATCGTAGATTTCACTACTCTGAAACACGTAACCATACTCCTTTGCGTGAGAGATTACCTTTTTAAATTGATCTTCGTTTGCCATAATGTTGCAAAAATAGAAAACCGCTCTGATTAACAGAACGGTTTTTCAAAAATTATATCGTTAATTAATTTCTTATTTTAATTTAGGAGAATACTGGTACCTCCTAACTTATCGTTTCTATGAAATACACTGATAAAATAATAGCCTTTTTGAAATGGCTTATCATCCTCGTCCGCTACAATTTCTGTACAAACTTCTAAGTTTTCATTTTTATAATCTATAATTTCCTTTTTACTATAAATTAACGAGGTATTACCGAAAGTAATTTCGCCTTTATCTGAAACCACATTACCATCAGGACCAACAATTTGTATATAAATATCTTTTTTTCCTTTAGATGTTAATGGATTTTCATTTAAAGTAAGACAAACATCGATAGCATTAGCACGTTTAGCACGTTCTGTTAATCGTTTTTTACCTGACTTTAATTTGTAAGATTGCGCAATAAGATTGCTCGCTTTTAAGATGGCTGCATTGTCAATTGAAATATGCAAAGAATCATTAGCAGCAGATAAATTACCATTAATTTCCTCTAAACCAGTAATCTCTAGTTTATTGTTTTTAATTGTGTTTAAAGCATAACGATTTTCTGACTGCAATTTTATATTCGCAGAATTCAAAGAATCTATGGTGTTTAAAAGCACCTTACTTTTAGACCTTAAAACTATAAGTTGATCTTTAAACCTAGTGATAATTGGTAAATCACTATTTAATAATCTTAAAGAATCTAGGGCATTCCTAGTTTCTAATTTAGCTTCTTGGAGCTGCGAAGCCATAAGATTATAGTCTTTGCTTAAATCGTCGTAACTCGATAATAATTCTGACAGTTCAGTTTCTATCAAAACTTTTTCTTGTTTTAAAAATGCTTCGTAGGATTCATTAGACTTATATTTAGTATAGCTATATATGCCTAAAACAGTTAAAACGACCAATAAAGAACTTATAATTAATCTGTAGTTAAATAATTGAGGGTTAACTATCATTAATTTTTTTCTTAATTTAATGCGAAATTATAATTATTTATAAACCAGTATTGTTTTAATCGATTAAGTGATGAAATACTTGTTAAACTTGATTTTTCCTAAGGTTTGTGAAGCTTGCAACTCGTCTTTATCAGATAATGAGATCACCTTATGCACATCTTGTAGACATCATTTACCGACAACCAATTATCATTTTGACAATCCAGAGGCTGTAAAAAAAATACTTTACGGTAGAGTTAAATTAGAAAATGCTTCGGCTTTATTGCATTTTTCTAAAAAAGGAATTGTGCAACAAATACTTCATAATTTAAAGTATCGTGGTCATGAAGAAATTGGTGCTTTTTTTGGCCAATGGTTTGGTGCAGAATTAGCGACTATAGATGACTATGCAGATATTGATGTTGTTATACCTGTGCCTTTATACAAAACTAAACTTAGAAAACGTGGTTATAACCAAGTGGCAAAATTTGGAAAAAATATTGCCAAAGCATTACATGCAGATTATAACGACACTGTACTTATTAAAACTAAATCAACTAAAACGCAAGTCTTTAAAGAACGTATAACGCGTTGGAACAATGATGGCGCCATTTTTGATATTTCTGAAAATAAATCTTTAGTGGGTAAGCACATACTGTTAGTAGATGATATAATAACAAGTGGCGCAACCATAGAAGCTTGTACTACAGTTTTGTTAAAAATTGATAATATTAAGTTAAGTGTTGCTACAATGGCAATTGCAGATTGATTTTTTCGTTTCAATGCTTTAAACTTATTGAATTTGAGTAATAATATTGTTTCTTTGTGCTAAATTATATTGAATAGATGCGTGTACCTTTAATACGAATTTTTTATCTTGTCTTACTTACAATAACCTTGGCCAGTTGTGCAAATCGTGGCACACCTAATGGAGGCGAAATAGATACTGAACCACCTGAAATTTTAAAAGCGCAACCAGAAAATTATTCAACAAATTTTAAAAGCGATGAGATCATTATTAATTTTAACGAGTATGTAAAAATAAAGGATCTTAGAAAACAGCTCATTATTTCTCCACCTATGGATAATACGCCTATTGTTACACCTGCAAGTGGCGCAAGTAAAACTATAACCATTAAAATCATAGATACGCTAAAAGCAAATACGACTTATGCGTTTAATTTTGGAGAAAGTATTGTAGATAATAATGAAAGTAATCCTTTTCCGTATTATCGCTATGTGTTTTCTACAGGAAATGTTATTGACTCACTATCAGTAAAGGGTTTTGTAGAAGATGCATTACTAAAGGAGCCAGACACATTTATTTCTGTGATGCTTTATGAAAAAGACTCTACTTATTCAGATTCTATTGTATTTAAAGAAAAACCAAGATACATCACTAATACGTTAGATAGTGTAACGACATTTAGTATTGATAATATAAAAGCAGGCACTTACAAGTTGATTGCCTTAAAGGATGAAAATTCCAATTACCTATTCAATCAAAAAAAGGAGAAGATTGGTTTTCACCAAGGGTTTATTACTGTACCAACAGACACAACTTATAAATTAAAACTCTTTAACGAGAAAGTAAATTTTAAGGCGATTAAGCCTATACAAGATGGCGAATCTAGAATTATTTTTCCATATGAAGGAAGCTATGAAGATATTCGCATAAGTGTTTTAGGCGAAAAACCAGACGATTACAAAACCCGAAAAATAAAAGATACACAAACAGACACGCTTTACTATTGGTATAAACCAAAATTTGAAGCAGACTCCACGTTTTTCATCGTTACAAACGGAATAAAGGTTGACACCTTTAAACATCGCTTTAGAACCATAAAAAAGGATTCGTTAAAAATAAAATCTTTGCTTTCAGGTACATTAAATTTTAATGAAGATTTTTCTTTAGAGGGTAATATTCCTTTATCAAAAATTGATACGACCAAAATAACTCTTATTGATAAAGATTCCTTAGCTGTTCCTTACACTGTAAAATACGATTCAATTTACAACAGATATAAATTTCTGATTGATAAACAAGAAGGACAAACCTATAAATTTAGATTATTACCAGGTACTCTAACCGATTTTTATGATGACACACATAAAGACACTTTAATTTATTCATTAAATACCAAATTAAAATCTGAATACGGAAATATTAGAGTAAACCTTAGAAATGCAAAACTCCCATTAATTGTACAATTAATAAATAGTAAAGGAGACATAAAATATGAGAACTATGCTAGTGATTCTCCTGTAGTAGATTTTACAGACCTTTCTCCTAGTAAATATGAATTGCGTGTAATTGTGGATACTAATAAAAATAAGATATTTGATACTGGAAATTTCTTATTAGGTATTCAACCAGAAAGAGTTATATATTCTGAACCAATTGAGGAAGTTAGAGCAAATTTTGATTGGATTATAGAATTTCAATTTACAGACTAAAATTATCTCTATCATTAAGAAAATTTAATTTTTCTCTGTATTTTTTAATCGCAGCTTTTTCTAAAGTTACAATTTCTATAGTGTCTTCATTGTGAGATAGATTGCTTAATCGTTTTCCTAATATATCATAAGCCGCAGAATGGCCTGAATACTGATAATTATTACCATCTAACCCTACTCTATTAACACCAATACAATACGTCATATTCTCAATAGCTCTGGCTTTTAGTAAAGCATCCCAAGCATCAATTCTTATTTTTGGCCAATTGGCTACGTAGATTAACAAATCATAATCTTCTGTGTTTCTTGCCCAAACTGGAAACCGTAAATCGTAACAAACCAATGGACAAATTTCCCAACCTTTATAATCAAAAACTACCCTTTCGGTACCAGCTGTATAAACTTTATGTTCGCCTGCTAAAGTAAATGTATGACGTTTATTGTAACTCGTAATTTTACCTGAAGGCTCTACACATACCAAGCGGTTATAATAGTTAGTATTTTCTGCAATTACCAAACTTCCCATAATTGCAGCTTGGTGTTCTTTCGCTTTTTCTTTAAGCCACACTATGGTTTTACCTTCCATAGTTTCTGCAACAGCTTCAGGATTCATAGTAAAACCAGATGTAAACATTTCTGGTAAAACAATAAGGTCTGCATCTTGCGAAACAGCATTTATCTTATCATTTAACATTCGCCTATTCTCTGATGGATTTTCCCAAACCAATTCGGTTTGAATAAGAGCTACTTTTAAATCTGTATTCATATTTTAAAATTACAAATTACATTTAAGAAAAAGGCATAAAAAAGGCGTGCTAAAACGTAAACCTAAGTTTTTGTTTTAGCGCGCTCAATAATAGAACTCTATTATTTATTATAGTTTGCTCTTCGCTTTAGTTACTTTATCTGTTAACTTTTCAATTTTATCCATCCATTTGTTTTCGTCAACTGGAGATAATTTACCTTTTCTTTTAAGCTTCTCGTACTTCTTTTGTGCTTTTTCAAGATTGCTTTCTGCTTTCTCAAAATTACTTTGAAGCTTCTCCTCTTTCTTAATAGCTTTTTCTGCCTTCTTTTGCTCTTTTTCGGCTTTTTTCTGTGCCTTTTCTGCTTTTTTAGTCTCTTTTTCTAATTTTTCAGCTAATTCTTCTTTTTCCTTTAAGGCCTTTGCTTCTTCTTTCTTTAGCTTTTCAGCTTCTTTTTGAGCCTTCTCTTCTTCCTTTTTTAACTTCTCAGCTTCAATCTTTGCCTTCTCTTCAGTTTTTTTAGCTGCTTCTAATTCCTTCTGTGCTGCTTCTGCTTCCATTTTTGCTTTCTCTTCTGCTTTTTTGGCAATTTCTGCAGCCTTCATTTTTTCCGTAATTAAAGCAGCCTCTTTAAAAATTAAAGTTCTTTCTTCTAATTTTAAAGTTTCGGTAACGTCAACACCTTCTAAAAAGATTTTTTCGTTTTTTACTTCGTAAATTTTCCCTTCTTTTGTTACCTCTTGTGCAAATGTTGAAAGTGATAAACTTAAGAATAATAAGACGATATAATATTTCATTGTTTTTGTTTTAATTGTTCAGTATTAAGACACACAAAATTACAAAAGGTAACAGCTTGTTTTAATTATTTTAAACTGTTTTTTGCTTCTCTTACCTTGTCCTTTAAATCTTTTAATTTTCCCTTCCAATCTTCAATATCATTAGGAGAGAGTTTACCTTCTTTTTTTAGTTTTTTAAACTTAGCTTTTTTGTTATTATAACGCTCTTTCGCAGTCGCATAATCATCTCTGCTATCTTGTTTTTCTTCAAGATAAGATTCTAAATTTTTTAATTTTTCTTCTAATTTTTTCTGATTGTTTTCAGCTTCTTCTTTAACCTTTTTTTGCTTTTCAATAGCTTTTTCTAATTCTTCATACTGTTTATCATAAGCCTTTTTCACTTCTTCTTTCTCCTTAATCAAGTTATTTATGGATGCTTTTTCTGCCGCACTTAAATCATCAGTAACATCTACACCATTACTTTTTATGGCTTTTTTCTCCACTTCATACACTTTGCCATCATCTGTAATAACTCGTTGACTGCTTCCACATGATGCAAAAACAATAAGTAATAAAAGTATCGCTGGTCTCTTTAAAATTTTCATAGTTTCTTATTTTTTAATTATATTTTCAATATAAACCAAGGCTAAAAACTATGTTAACTGATATAAAACTTATATGTGCTTTAATACGTTTGCGGCTTGTATTAGGGTATCGTCAGTTTTAGCAAAACAAAATCGCAACACTTTATCATCTTTGCTATTTTCGTTAAAAACGGAAAGTGGAATAGACGCAATTTTGAATTCTTTAGTGAGTCGCTTGGCAAAATCAACATCATATTCATCAGTGATTTCAGAATAATCTAAAACTTGAAAATAAGTCCCTTTTGAAGGTTGGAATTTAAAACGGGATTCTGAAATTAAGCTTAAAAACAAATCGCGCTTACGCTCAAAAAAGGTATTCAAACCTAAATACGTTGATTCATCTTGCATATAATCGGCAATTCCTTTTTGTGCGGGATGATTCACAGAAAACACATTAAACTGATGCACTTTTCTAAACTCATACATTAAATAGTCTGGCGCACAGCAATACCCAATTTTCCAACCTGTGTTGTGAAATGTCTTCCCAAAAGACGCCGTTATAAAACTGCGCTGCTTTAAATCATTAAATAAGCATGTGCTTTGGTGTTGAGCTTCATCAAATACAATATGCTCATAGACCTCATCACTTAATACTATAATATCAGTGTCTTTGGTTAATTTTTGAAGTTGAAGCATATCATCCTTAGACCAAATAGTTCCACTAGGATTATGAGGTGTGTTTATAATTATCATCTTGGTTTTAGAGGAAACTTTTGAAGCCACCTCATCCCAATTCACATTATAATTTGGCGCAGATAATTGAATGGAAATCGTTTTTCCACCATTAAGTTCTATGGCTGGTTGGTAACAATCGTATGCTGGTTTAAAAATGATAACTTCATCATTTGGTCTTACAAATGCGGAAATTATAGTGTAAATAGCTTGTGTGGCACCTGCTGTTACTGTGATTTCTTTTTCAGGATGATAGGTGCTTTTATACAACAACTCATATTTATGAGCAATTACCAAACGCAAATCTAAATTGCCTGCCATTGGTGCATATTGATTGTAACCATTATTCATAGCATTGGTTACCAAATCATTCAATTTTTGAGAACTCGGATAATTAGGAAAACCTTGAGACAAGTTAATAGCACTATACTCGTTCGCCAAAGCACTCATAACAGTAAATATTGTGGTGCCTACGTCTGGTAATTTTGATTGGTGATTCATATGCATACTTTAACTAGTAAAACATTAAAGATATAAAACAAGCTTTTCTATCTTTACAAAAACTAATAAAATATAGGTTATGCGCTTTATAAAAATTCTATTATTATTCTTTGTTTTTCAAGTGTCTGCCCAACAAGGTGGCATGTGGATTCCTTCGCTTTTAGGAGGTATGAACGAAACTGAAATGCAAAGTTTGGGCAGTAAATTAACAGCTCAAGATATTTACGATGTTAACAATTCTAGTTTAAAGGATGCCATTGGTCACTTTAATGGTGGCTGTACAAGTGAGGTGATTTCAGACCAAGGTTTGGTGTTAACGAATCATCATTGTGGATTTGGACAAATTCAATCACATTCCTCTTTAGAAAACGATTATTTAAAAGACGGTTTTTGGGCAATGTCTCTTGAAGACGAATTGCCAAATAAAGGTTTATTTATTGAATTTATTGTCAGTATTCACGATGTAACAGAAGTTGCTTTAAAAGGCATCACTGATAGCATGACGGAAACTGAAAAGCAATCATTAATCTCAAAAAACACAAACGCAGCTTTAAAAACCTGGCCGAAAGAAGCTTGGCAAGATGTAAAAACAAAAGCGTTTTACGAAGGTAATCAGTACTTCCTTTTTGTTACTGAACGTTTTGAAGATATTCGTTTAGTTGGTGCACCACCAACAAGTATTGGTAAATTTGGCAGCGACACAGACAACTGGGTTTTCCCGAGACATACTGGCGATTTTTCTATGTTTAGAATTTATGCTGATGCCAATAATAGACCTGCAAAATATAGTAAAGATAATAAGCCATATAAGCCAAAACATTACCTTCCAGTGTCTTTAGATGGTGTTGAAGAAGGCGATTTTACAATGGTTTTTGGTTTCCCTGGAACAACAAGCGAGTATTTACCTGCTGTTGCCATTGAGCATATTACAAAAGAATTTAATCCTACAAATATTGCCATACGAGAAGCGGCTTTAAAAGTCATTGACCAAAAAATGAAAGAAAGTGATGACGTACGAATTAAATACGCATCTAAACAAGCACGAATTGCGAATGCTTGGAAAAAATGGATTGGCGAAAACTTAGGTATTGAGAAAAGTAATGCTGTTGAAAAACGAAAAGCATTTGAAGCTACATTTACTAAAGCCTTGAAAGAAAAAGGACTAGAGGATAAATATGGAAACATTCTTCCGGAATTTGATAGACTTTACAAGGACTTCGCGCCAATAAATATTAAACGTAGAAACTTTATTGAAGTCTTTTTAATTACCAATGAATTAATGCAAATGACCTTTAGAGCTTACCAAGTTGAACAAGCTCTAGTTGCTAATCCTGATAATTTAGAAAGAGGAAAAGAAGTTCTAACTGGTCAATTACAAGGCATTCATAAAAATTACAACGCTGAATTAGACAAAGGTGTTTACCTCAATGTGATGCCTTTATATGGCAAAGACGTTGATGCTTCTATCTATGATAAAACAGCTTTCACTAATTTAGATTCTGCTTTAAGTTTACTTGAAGGCGATGCAAAAACCGTTATAAAAAACCTAAACAATGATGCTGCTTTTGCGTATGCAAAACCAATTATTGATGAATTTTTTAATACACTAAATCCTGAATACCAACAAAAAAACGAACCAATTACAGCATTACAAACTAAGTATATGACGGCATTAATGGAAGCCTTACCAAATGCACGTTATTTCCCTGATGCTAATAGCACGCTTCGTGTGACTTACGGACAAGTGAGAGGTTACTCGCCTAGAGATGCGGTGTATTACAATCCTGTGAGTTATTTAGATGGTGTTATTGAAAAATACATTCCTGGCGATTATGAGTTTGATGTACCACAAAAATTAAGAGATTTATACGATGCTAAAGATTACGGACAATATGCAGATAAAAATGGAAAAGTACCAGTTTGCTTTTTAGGTACCAACCACACCACTGGTGGAAACTCTGGAAGTCCTGCTATTGATGCCGAAGGGAATTTAGTAGGTTTAAACTTTGACCGTGTTTGGGAAGGTACAATGAGCGACATGAACTACGATTCAGAAATCTGCCGAAACATTATGGTAGATATACGCTACGTCCTTTTTATTGTCGATAAATATGCAGGTGCCACCCATTTAATTGACGAAATGACTTTGGTGCATCCTAAAGAGGATGATTCTAGTTCTAAGAAAAAGAAGAAGAAAAATCGTAAGAAACGCGATTAGTTGTTGGTAACTAGTTTATAGTTAATACATTTTTAATATAAGACCTCATTGTTTTTTGAACTTTGAGGTCTTTTTACATTTCAATACGAAATCAATTTATTTTTCGTTTCGTAAATATGAAAAATATATTACTCGCTATTTTTTGCCTACTATCAATTAATAAATATTCCGAACAAGAAAAACCTATAAAAACCGTACATGTTTTTGTCGCTTTATGTGATAATGAAAATCAAGGCATAGTTCCTGTTCCAAGTAAAATAGGTAATGGCCAAGACCCTAAAAACAATTTATATTGGGGCGCATTATATGGTGTAAAAACCCATTTTAAAAACAGTAAAGATTGGTCATTGATAAAAACTATTACATCAGATAATCCAAATATTTTAGAGCGTCTTTTATTTAAACACAAAACATCCAATACCTATATGCTTGCTGATGCTTATGACGGAAAATATATAAAGCAAACTACCATAGATTTTATTGAAGCAACAGCAGGAAAAAACCCTATTTCTGTTTCATACAATGAAACAGAATTACAATTTGGCGGAAAATCAAGTCTTCTATCTTACGTTGGCCACGATGGTTTAATGGAATTTAACGTAGAAGGTAATTTTTCTCCTATTAATAATATAAAACGCGATGCAATTGTATTGGCATGCATCAGTAAATCTTACTTTAAACCTTATTTTGAAAAAACTAAAGTCAATCCATTAATCTGGACCACAGGTTTAATGGCTCCAGAAGCTTATACTTTAAAATCTGCGATTGATGGTTGGATATTAGATGAAACTGATGGTCAAGTTAAAGAACGTGCTGCACAAGCTTATCATAAATATCAGAAGTGTGGCATAAATGGCGCTAGAAGATTGTTGGTTACAGGTAATTAATCTATTTCAGTATACTCTTAACAATCTTAAGATGATGATTTGTATGTGCATCTAAAAATTGAATAACTCGTGTTGTATTTACATTTCCAAACAAAGGATGTTTAAAATAAGCGTTTTTATCTAAACTTGGAATTAACTTAATGTTCTGTCTTGCCTTTACCAATTGAGTTTTTATATCATCTATAAAAATTGTTTCTGATGGCATTACATGTTTTGGTGCTTTCGCTTTTCCTCTTGGAAAAAACCGAAATGTTAACAGTAACTTACCTAAAAAGCTAAAATCATCTTTATATAATTCTGGATTAGAGTTTTGCATATTAGTTATAACAGCGTTAAAAACTTTTAAACTATGATCTAAATGCCAAGCGACTTTAACTTTTGAAATCTTAGAGTTCATAACCTCACTATTCGGTAAATAACTCTCAATATCATTTAGTGCCTTTTGTAAAACTGCAATATCTAATGCCTTCATTATGGTTAATTTTACCGAAAGATAATTAAAATAAAAACCCTCACATTTCTGTAAGGGTTTTATTTATAATTAGGTTTCAATTAATAAGATTCCTGCTTTCGCAGGAATAACATTAATAACGATAATGCTCAGGCTTGTAAGGACCTTCAACAGTTACACCAATATATTCTGCTTGGTAATCTGCTAATTCAGTAAGCTCAACACCAATTTTTTCTAAGTGTAATTTTGCTACTTTTTCGTCTAAATGTTTTGGTAACATATACACATCGTTTCCGTAGGCTTCTTTGTTGTTCCAAAGTTCAATTTGTGCCAACGTTTGGTTTGTAAATGAGTTACTCATTACAAAACTTGGATGACCAGTTGCACAACCTAAGTTTACTAAACGACCTTCAGCAAGAATAATAATTTCTTTTCCGTTAACCGTATATTTATCAACTTGTGGTTTAATAGTATCTTTAGTATCGCCAAAGTTTTCATTTAACCAAGCCATTTGAATTTCGTTATCAAAGTGTCCGATGTTACAAACAATAGTTTTGTCTTTCATCGCTTCAAAATGTTCAGCTCTAACGATATCTTTATTTCCTGTTGTAGTAATAACGATGTCGCTATTTCCAACTACAGTTTCTAATTTCTTCACTTCAAAACCATCCATTGCAGCTTGTAATGCACAAATTGGGTCAATTTCAGTAACAGTAACAATAGAACCAGCACCTTTAAAAGAAGCCGCTGTACCTTTACCTACATCACCATAACCACAAACAGTAACACGTTTACCTGCTAACATAATATCTGTTGCTCTACGAATTGCATCTACTGCAGATTCTTTACAACCATATTTATTATCAAATTTCGATTTCGTTACAGAATCGTTTACGTTAATCGCTGGCATTGGTAACGTTCCATTCTTTACACGTTCGTAAAGTCTGTGAACACCAGTTGTTGTTTCTTCTGATAAACCGTTAATTCCATCAGCTAATTCTGGATATTTATCTAAAACCATGTTTGTTAAATCTCCACCATCATCAAGAATCATGTTTAATGGTTTTCTGTCTTCACCAAAAAATAAAGTTTGCTCAATACACCAATCAAACTCTTCTTCTGTCATGTCTTTCCATGCATACACAGCAGTACCCGCATCTGCAATTGCAGCAGCAGCCTGATCTTGTGTAGAAAAAATGTTACAAGAACTCCAAGTCACTTCTGCACCTAAAGCTTGTAATGTTTCAATTAAAACCGCAGTTTGAATCGTCATATGTAAACAACCAGCAATACGTGCACCTTTTAAAGGTTGCTCGTTTTTATATTCTTCACGTAAACTCATTAAACCTGGCATCTCTGCTTCGGCTAAATTAATTTCTTTTCTTCCCCAAGCCGCAAGCGACATATCTTTTACCTTGTTAGGTACGTAAGCAACAGTTTTTGTACTCATATCTTTTTTATCTTTTTTTAAAATTGTACTTGCCTTTGGGTTTTTGGCTTAAATAACTAAATTCGCTATATTAAAAAAAGCCAAATTCGCCTTAGGCGATGCAAAGATAATCATTAGGATTCAGAATATTAAATGCCACTGTACAAATCCATTAGTGTAAACTCACAAACTACTGTTAAAATCTGGAAGATTGAAGAATCCTACGATGCTTTATTTCAACCTTTAGACTTAAAACCACAAAGTTTATCTCGTGTTTTAGGCATGAAAAGTGAACTTCATCAGCGAGGATTTTTAAGCGTAAGACATTTATTGCATGAATTTGGCTATTCAGATCATGACTTGTATTATGATGAAAACGGAAAACCTCATCTAAAAGATGGTAAACAAATTTCCGTAACGCATTCTTTTACGTTTGCTGGCGTTATTGTTAGTGATAAAGAAGTTGGTATAGATATAGAAAAGCAGCGTGATAAAATAGGTGTCATCGCTCACAAATTTATAGATTATGAATACAATTATTTAAAATCTACTGATACTGATTACATAAATAAACTCACTGTTATTTGGGGAATTAAAGAATCACTCTACAAACTTTTTGCTACGCCAGGCATGTTATTTAAAGAACATTTTCTTGTCATTCCATTTGTTATGAAAGATGGCACTACTGTTGCTTGGATAGATTATAAAGATAAAAAGTACAGGTATAATACAGCATTTTTAGAATTTGAAGGATTTACTTGTGCATACGTAATCCCTTAATGAATACTATATTCCTAAATATAATAAACTCTAAAGCTAAGGACGAAAAATTGTTAGCCGTTCTTATCGATCCAGATAAGATGTCTCCAACTAATGTTTCATGCTTTATAGCCAAGGTAAATCAATCCGTAGCAACTCACATTTTTGTTGGAGGAAGTGAAGTCCGTGAAAATGCAACTGAGGTTTTAGTTATTGAAATTAAAAAACACACCAATCTACCTGTTGTCATTTTCCCTGGCGATGTCACTCAAATAACTCAAAAAGCGGATGCGATTTTGTTTCTTTCTTTATTATCTGGTCGTAATCCAGATTATTTAATAGGAAAACATGTTGAAGCGGTTTCAAAATTAAAAAATTCTAATCTTGAAGTTATACCAACAGGCTATATCCTAATTCAAAATGGAAAGAAAACATCTGTGCAACGCGTTAGTAAAACTGAACCAATAAAAAGAGAGGATATAACCCAAATAGTTCATACAGCAAAAGCCGGAGAATTACTTGGTAAAAAACTGATTTATCTAGAAGCCGGAAGTGGTGCAACACACGCCATTGATACTAATATCATTGAAAAAGTAGCTGAACAGATTAATATTCCACTTATTGTTGGTGGAGGAATTAGAAATAAAGCGACAATGAATGCAATTTATAAAGCTGGTGCAGATTTAATAGTTATTGGAAACGCTTTTGAAGAAGACGAAACTTTCTTTAATGAACTGAAAAAGAAATCAGACTGAGTTTTTACCTATTGTAAATGTAGGCAGTCGAAGTCAATTTATAACCTATTGTTTAATTAAAAAGATTACCGTTTTTACGGCAAAAAACATGGAAATATCAGTAGATTTAACACTTTCACCTTTACAAAATGATTACGAAATACATGTAATTAATTTTATAAAAGCCTTACGAGATTCTAAATTTAAAGTTTTAGAAAATCCTTTAAGCACTCAAATTTTTGGACATTACGATGAGCTAATGCCTTTTTTAACCAAAGAAATAAAACGATCTTTTGAAGAAGTAGATATTTCTGTATTAACCATTAAGTTGGTTAAAACTAATAGAAGTGATTATGAACCAGATTTTTGATTTCTTTTTCGGTCAATATGCCGATTACCAAACCGCGGATATTATACTAGAAATTGTTGCTGTAATTTTCGGTTTTCTTTCAGTTTGGTTTTCCAAAAAGAATAATATTTTGGTGTTTCCAACAGGTATGATAAGCACATGTATTTTTGTATATCTGTTACTAAAATGGCAACTTTTAGGAGACATGATGATTAATGCTTATTATTTTATTATGAGCGTATATGGTTGGTATGTATGGACAAGAATGGTAGATGCAAAACACGAAACACCCATATCTAGAACCACAAAAAAGGAAAAACAAATTAGTCTCGCTATATTTATAGCAACATTAGTATTTGTTTTTGTAGTTTATAAAGCCTTTGATAAATGGACAGGCTGGGTTGCTTATGTTGATACCATTACAACAGCTACCTTTTTTGTAGGTATGTGGTTAATGGCAAAACGAAAACTAGAAAACTGGATTTATTGGATAATTGGAGACCTTATCTCAATTCCTTTGTATTTTTACAAAGGTTTTACATTCACAAGTTTTCAATATTTAGGATTCACAGTAATTGCCATTTTTGGATATTTAGCATGGAAGAAAAGCTTAAACAACAACCCAGTAGCTGCGTAAAAGTAGTTTTATTTGGCCCAGAATCAACAGGAAAGACAACTTTGTCTCGTCAACTAGCAAGGCATTATCATTCCGTTTGGGTTCCCGAATATGCTCGAGAATATCTTCAAAACAAGTGGAATAATGAGCGTAAAACTTGCGAACCCAATGATTTATTGCCAATAGCAATAGGGCAAATGAACCTTGAAAACAGTTTAGCCCAAAAAACCAACTCAGTATTAATTTGTGACACAGACTTACTTGAAACTAAAGTATATAGCGAAGCATATTACTTAGGTACTTGTGACCCGATTTTAGATACATATGCTCTAAAAAATTCTTACGACCTTTATTTTTTAACATATATTGACACGCCTTGGGAAGCAGATGACCTTAGAGATAAACCCAATGAGAGAGAACGTATGTTTAAAGCTTTTCAATCAGCTTTAGAAATGCATAATAGACCTTATATACTTTTAAAAGGAAACAAAAAAGAGCGTTTAGAATTAGCGACTAAACATATCGATAAATTATTAGAAAACAACAGATGAAATTCACTAAAGAAGATATAAATCAGATTGCGTCTAAAGGATTAAATTCCGAAAAGATAAAAGCACAAATTGAACTTTTTAAAACAGGAATTCCGTTTACTAATATTTCTAAAGCAGCAACTATAAACAATGGAATCATTGCTTTAAATGACGACACTATTAAAACATACCTTGAGGAATTCAATAACGAAAAGGATAATAAATCGTTACTAAAATTTGTACCTGCATCTGGTGCAGCTACTAGAATGTTTAAGTTTTTATTTCAATTTGTAAATGAATATAATGCAGATGAACAATCTCTTAATGCTTACATCAATAAGAACAAAATAAAGGAATTATCTCTATTTATGGTTGGTATGGAGAAATTTCCATTTTACAATCAAATATTAGAAGTACTTAAGTCTAAAGGCACTGATTTTGAAACCTTACCAAAACATGAACAAGTTTGGCTTTTTGCTAAAACTATGCTAGATGAAGATGAATTGAATTTTGGAAACCAGCCCAAAGGTTTATTACCATTCCATGAGTATAAAACAGACCATGTTTCTACAGCTTTTGAAGAACATTTATACGAAGCCGCATTGTATGCTTCTAGCAAAGGTTTAGCAAAATTACACTTTACAATTTCAGAAACGCATAAAGATAAATTTACAGACGAATTTCTTAAAATTCAGAAAGACGTTGAAGAGAATACTGGTGTAACTTTTGATATCTCATTCTCTTACCAACAGCAATCTACAGACACCATTGCTGTAACTTTAGACAACCAACCGTTTAGAGAATCTAATGGTTCTATTTTATTTAGACCATCTGGTCATGGTGCTCTTTTAAAAAATCTAAACACCTTAGATGCTGATATCATTTTTGTAAAAAACATTGATAATGTTGTAGTCTATAAATACAAAGAAGACATTGCGAAATACAAAAAGGTATTAGCTGGTATACTTCTAAAATTACAAGCTAAAACTTTTGAATATTTACATACTTTAGATGCTAATACTATTTCTGAAGCTACATTTAAATCTATTGAAGAATTCTTAACTTCAGGTTTAAACATTAAGATAACTGATGAGTATAAAAAATATGCTGATCAATATAAAATTGAATATTTACAAGAGAAACTAAATCGTCCAATCCGTATTTGTGGTATGGTTAAAAACGAAGGCGAACCAGGAGGAGGACCATTTTGGGTTAAAGATGAAAAATCTAATCAATCGCTTCAAATTGTAGAATCTGCACAAATAAATTTAGAGGACTCTCAGCAAGCCAATCTACTTAAAAATGCAACTCACTTTAATCCTGTAGATTTAGTTTGTGGTGTAAAAAACTACAAAGGAGAAAAGTTTGATTTAGAAAATTACGTAGATTACAATGCTGCTTTTATAACTCAGAAAACTAAAAACGGAAAAGATTTAAAAGCATTAGAATTACCAGGACTTTGGAACGGAAGTATGGCAGATTGGACCACCATATTTGTTGAAGTACCCATTATTACTTTCAATCCTGTAAAAACAGTAAACGATTTGCTAAAAGCACCACATCAAATTAAAAAATAGTGGACACTAGCTTACTAAAATCTGAAATAACCTATAAATACGTCCGAAGCTCAGGAAGTGGAGGACAACACGTTAATAAAGTATCTTCTAAAGCAGAATTGTATTTTGACCTAAAAAATTCAAATGCTTTAACTGAAGAAGAACGCGAAAAACTCTCAGAATTCTTTAATACGCGTTTAACAAAAGACGGAGTTTTAATGTTGGCTTGTTCTGACAGTAGAAGTCAGTTTAGAAATAAAGCTTTAGTAACACAACGCTTTTTAGAACTAATTAAAGAAGGCTTAAAAGAAGATAAAATCCGTATTGCAACAAGAGTTCCAAGAAGTGTAAAAAAGAAACGTTTAAAAAATAAACGAATCAATGCAGATAAAAAGGCAAATCGTAAACGACCAATTATTGAATAAGATTAAAGTTATCTCACAAAGACGCAAAGCAAAGCTTTACAGATATTATTAGAGAAGCCACGCCTTTAATATAAAAATGGCACATAAACTTTATAGCTTCTTCATACAATTTTGGGTTGCAACAAAAAAATCATCATTCATAATTCGTAATTCTAAAATCTACCTTATCTTTGCCGCGTTCTCAAAAAAGGGGTGCCTATTTGCGGCTGAGATCATACCCATTGAACCTAGAACAGGTAATGCTGTTTAGGAAACGAGCGTAAAGAAAACGATAGTATATTGTTTTTGGTAAACGCAACAGTTATCAATGTTTATTTTTCTACTTCTAATTTATTTTCATTGTATATGCAATGAATAAATTTCAAAAGAAAAAGACATTTTTTAGCTTTGCTTATACCTGTAGCTCAAAACAATTAATTATTAATAATAAAGAATAATTACCTCTTTTTATTCGATTTTAAAACAATCGTAATGAAAAATTTATTTCTTTTTTTAACACTCTTAGTGTTATCAGTCAGCGCTTCAGCGCAAGAAAACCAAAAACAACAAAAAAAAGATTCAACCAAAGTTGAAAAACTAGACGAAGTCTTAGTAAAAGCAGTACGTGTAGATGCAAAAGCACCAATTACCCATAGCAATGTGAGTAAGAAGGATTTGGCAAAACGTAATTTGGGACAAGATATCCCAATGTTGCTTAACTTTTTACCATCAGTGGTTACCACAACAGATGCAGGTGCAGGTGTAGGCTACACTGGCATTAGAGTTAGAGGTATTAGCTCACAATCTACCAATGTAACTATTAATGGAATTCCGTACAATGATGCTGAATCTTTAGGGACGTTTTGGGTTAATTTAGGTGATTTTGCGTCATCAACAGAAAGTCTACAATTGCAACGTGGTGTTGGTACATCTACCAATGGTTCTGGTGCTTTTGGAGCAAGTATCAATGTTTTAACAGATGCTGTTTCTAAAGCTTCATTTGGAGAAATTTCAAATTCTTTTGGTAGTTATAACACAAGAAAGCACACGGTTAAATTTAGTACAGGTTTAATGAATGATCACTTTGAAATTGCTGGTCGTTTATCTAACATTGTTTCAGATGGTTATATAGATCGTGCGTCTTCAGACTTAAAATCTTACTTTTTGCAAGGCTCTTATGTAGATGATAATACCTTAATAAAAGCCATCACTTTTGGTGGAAAGGAAATTACATACCAAGCTTGGAATGGACTTGAAGATTTAGATAAATTAGAAAACGATCGTACGTACAATACTGCAGGAGAGTACACAGATTATGATGGTGTTACTCGTTTTCATGACAATCAAGTAGATAATTATACGCAAAACCATTATCAGTTACATTGGAATCAACGTATTACCAACCAATGGTCTACAACACTTGGACTAAACTACACAAAAGGAAGTGGTTATTTTGAACAATATAAAGAAGGTGAGGACTTTGCAGATTACGGTCTTGAACCTTTAGATTTTAATGGCGAAATAGTAGACGAAACCAATTTAATTAGAAGACGTTGGTTAGATAATGATTTTTACGTTTTTAATGCCAATGCCAACTATAAAAATGACATGATCAACCTTATTTTTGGTGGATCTTATAGTCATTACGATGGTGACCATTTTGGTGAAGTGATATGGGCTCAGTATGCAAGTCAGTCTCAAATTAGAGATCGTTATTACAATGGAAACAGTGTTAAGAATGACCTTTCTGTTTTTACTAAAGCAAACTATAAGCTAAACGATAAAATAAGTCTGTATGGCGATGTGCAAGTGAGAAATGTAACTTATAAAACGACAGGAACAACATCTGACTTAGTAGAATTTGCTGTAGATAAAGACTTTACATTTTTTAATCCTAAAGCCGGAATTACTTACGAATTAAACAATGAAAACAATCTATATTTCTCTTATGCTAGAGCTAACAGAGAGCCAAACAGAACTGATTTTGAAAGCAACGAAAATATAGAAGCAGAACAATTAAATGATTTTGAATTAGGCTGGAGACAGAACAAAGGCAACTTCACGTTTAATGCCAATGCTTATTATATGAGTTATAATGAGCAATTAGTGTTATCCGGAAGATTAGATGACGTTGGTAACCCAATTAGAACAAACAGTGGTAAAAGTTACCGTTTAGGTTTAGAATTAGAAGCTATAATACCAGTAACTTCAAAATTAACATTGCAACCTAATGTAACAATTAGCACTAATAAAAATCAAGAAACGATAATTGACTTTGATGGTGAGTTACAAAACTTAGGAAAAACTGATATTTCTTTTTCTCCAGATTTAGTTGCTGCAAATGCCGTTGTTTTTCAACCTATTAAAAACCTTCAAATGTCATTATTAAGCAAATTTGTTGGTGAACAATTTATGAGTAATACTCAAGCTAAATCATCTTTATTAGATGATTATTTTATCAATGACTTTAACATTAATTACACATTAAAAACAAATTCTGTTTTTAAAGAAATTGTATTTTCTGGCTTAGTGAATAATATATTTAACGAAGAATATATTTCTAATGGATACTACTATACTTATGATGATAGCTGGTCTAATCCAGGAAGTATTACTACTATAGAAGGTGCTGGTTTTTATCCACAAGCCACTAGAAACTTTTTGGTTGGTGTAACTTTAAAGTTTTAATTACTTACCAAATACGTATTATTACCAATATTCTCAACCCTGTACGGCAACAACGTGCAGGAGTGAGAATTATTATTAAATCCTACTCCAGTTGCTAAACTAAATTGATTGGCGTCATTACAATTATTTTCTACAATATCGCCAACGCCTGTTGACACTAAGGTAGTACAAGAAGAAGGCACTAATCCTGGATCTGCTGCATCCCAAGCGTAAAGAATTGATGTACTAGCTCTATAGAGCCAAATACCGCTATTTCCATATCCAGAGACATAAACAGCATTTCCTGTAAATTGCAATTGACTAAATTGAGGAAAATTAGTATTTACGGTTAGGTTAACACCTACATCTAACAAAAAATTACAGTTGTTATTATCATCCGTATTACTACACGAAAATATCACGATGCAACTAAGCGCTAAGAGTATTTTTTTCATCTTCAATTTTAAAAGGCAATTTACGATTAATTCAACTATGCCGTAAATATTTTATATATTTGTATAACAATCTCGTCAGCGCGAGATTTTTTTTATGTTGATTGTATTTCAACATCTTATGATAATAAACGAAGGAATTATGAGTAAAGTATCTTATTACACAGCTGAAGGTTTAAAAAAATTAAGAGAAGAGTTAAACCAACTTAAGGACGTTGAGCGTCCAAAGGCTTCACAGGCCATTGCAGAAGCAAGAGATAAAGGTGATTTAAGTGAAAATGCAGAATATGATGCTGCAAAAGAAGCGCAAGGTATGTTAGAAATGAAAATTTCTAAAATGGAAGAAACCTTATCTGGTGCTCGCGTTATAGATGAATCTCAATTAGACACTTCTAAAGTTTTAGCATTATCTATTGTAAAAATAAAAAACCAAGTTAATGGCATGGAAATGACCTATACTTTGGTGGCAGAAAGTGAAGCAGATTTAGCTTCAGGTAAAATATCTATCAATTCACCAATTGGTAAAGGTTTATTAGGAAAATCTGTTGGAGATGTTGCCGAAATACAAGTACCTAGTGGCACAATGAAGTTTGATATATTAGAAATTTCGAGATAATAAATCACTAATAAAGTAATATTACCATAGTTATAACGTAAAAAAATTCCTTATTAGAGGAATCTTTTTATATTTATAAAAGACTCAACATTTAAAATTATGGCAACACTTTTTACAAAAATAATTTCTGGCGAAATACCATCTTATAAAGTTGCCGAAACTGAAGATTTCTATGCTTTTTTAGATATTAATCCCAACTCAAAAGGCCACACACTATGCATACCTAAAAAGGAAGTTGATAAAATTTTTGATTTAGATGAAGATACATATGCACGATTAATGCAGTTTTCGAGGAAAGTAGCCATTGCTTTAGAAAAATCTATTCCTTGTGAGCGCATTGGCATGTCTGTTATTGGTCTAGAAGTTCCACATGCACATGTTCACTTAATTCCATTACACAGTATGGATGATGCACGTTTTTCTAACAAACAAAAATTAGAACCTCAAGAATTTGAGGACATCGCAAAAAAGATCGCATCAAACTTATAATTTAAATAGAAATTACGCCACTTATTAATAAAATAATGGCAATTAGCACGACCAACACAAATGTGATTATTGCCCAAGAAATTGGTTTTAATTTTAGCGATTTAGGTTTTGTATGTAAACCTCTTTTATGATAATCTACAACTTGTTCTATTCCGTCTGTCCACATTACAGGAAAAATTTGAACTTCACAATTTAGACATCTCATCTCGCTGCGTGTTTCGTTTGTAATTGCTTTATAAAACCTTGTTTCTGTTAACTTTTGCTCAAAAATAAGTTCTAAACTATCGTTAGAATAACACTCAGGGCAATTGTTGTTAATTCTGGCTTCTTTTAATGTGAAAAAATTGAACGAATTCATGTTCAAATTTAGTTAATTTTTCGATACACCGTTCAAAATTATTAAAGTCTATTATCTGATTTATAATTACTTAAACCTGCTTTAACACTATTTGAATTGTTGACCCCTTACCTATTTCAGAAGTTAAGACTTTAATTTTACCTCTGTGATAATCTTCAATAATTCGTTTTGCTAAAGACAAGCCAAGTCCCCAACCTCGCTTTTTAGTCGTATAGCCAGGTTCAAAAATCTTAGTATAAGACGATTTTGGAATTCCTTTTCCTGTATCAGAAATATTAATAAATATTTGACTTTCTTGTTGTGATAATTCTAGTTTTAAATCGCCTTTTCCTTTCATAGCATCGATAGCATTTTTAACTAAATTTTCTATCGTCCAGCTAAAGAGTTGTTCATTTAAGTTAACATGAATTTGGTTATCAGGAATTACGATATCAAAATTTATAAGTTTGGAAGAACGTGACTTTAGATACTCGTAAGACGATTTTGTTACCTCTACAATATCCATTTGTTTTAACGTCGGTGCAGAACCTATTTTACTAAAACGCTCAGTAATGGTTTGTAGTCTGTCTATATCCTTCTCGATTTCTACTATATATTCAGGGTTAACCTGTTCGGATTTTAAAATTTCTGCCCAACCTACAAGTGAGGATAATGGTGTACCTATTTGATGTGCTGTTTCCTTTGCCATCCCAGTCCATAATTTGTTTTGTTCAGCAATTTTAGAACTTCTGTAAAAGAAAAACACAACGGCAGCAAATAGAAAAATTATGAGTAATAGGGCTAATGGATAATATTTAAGTTTATTTAATAAAGGAGAATTACCATAATAAATTGTTTGCTTTACTTTTTTACCTATAACAACAGGTATTGGTTGATTTTCATTTTTAAACTTATTGACCAGCGACTCCAATTTTTTCGGACTCGTTAGAGTTAAACTATCAATATTCCTAGATCTATTAACTTCTCCGTTCTCATCAAGCACAATAACTGGTGTACTAATTATGGTTTGAGTAACGACGTGTGATGTAACAGGATTGACGTCTGTATCTAAATTATCCATGCTGTTGAGATCTATTTGAGCGACAGACCACGTTTTCATTTTTGATCGTTCTTCAATCTTAAAATTTTGAAAAAACGTATAGGTATTCCAAAGAATAAGGGAAATAATAACAAAAGAAGATATAATTATAACCCAACGGATTACATTTCGGTTTAAGCTAAAAGTCATTAGAGAGAATAATTTCAATTTTAAATATAATGTAAATATGTTAATATTATTGTTCTTTAATAAGCACTAAATACTTTTATTGGCTATCGATATTAATTATATTTGTTGAAAATCAGTCAAATACATGGTTTCATTTATCCCTCAAGACTTAAAAACAAGCACATTACACGGTTATTTATTAAGTGCTGTTGCGCCGAGACCTATTGCTTTTGCAAGCACTATGGATGCAGACGGCAATCCTAATCTTTCGCCATTTAGCTTTTTTAATGTCTTTAGTGCTAATCCTCCAATTCTAATATTTTCGCCTGCTAGACGTGTTAGAGACAACACAATAAAACATACTTTAGAGAATGTTGAAGCCACAAAGGAAGTGGTTATAAATGTTGTAAATTATGATATTGTTCAGCAAATGTCTTTATCAAGCACTGAGTATCCTAAAGGGACTAATGAGTTTGACAAAGCCGGTTTAACAATGGTAGCATCAGACCTTATAAAACCATTTAGAGTTGCAGAATCACCTATACAATTAGAATGTAAAGTCAATGAAATTGTAAAATTAGGAACTGAAGGTGGCGCAGGTAATTTAGTAATTTGCGAAGTCGTAAAACTTCATATTACTGAAGAGGTTTTAAATGACGACCAAACAGTTAACCAAGAAGCATTAGATTTGGTTGCTAGAGCTGGTGGAAGTTATTACAGTAGGGCAAAAAAAGGCTTTTTTGAAATCCCTAAACCACTACAAAAAATGGGAATTGGTGTAGATAATATACCAGAACATGTAAGGAATAGCATGATTTTAACTGGTAATAATCTTGGTATGCTTGCTAATGTAGAAGCTTTGCCAACTAAAGAAGAAATAAATAAATTTGTTGATGATATTTCTGAACGTTATCCAGACATTAAATCAGCATCGCATAGAGAGAAACATAAATTGGCTCGAAATTATTTGAGCTTTGGAGACGTAAAAAGTGCTTGGAAGTTATTACTTTCGTAGCCTCAAATTAAAAAAGAATTATATAAATTATAGATTAAGCAAAAATGGAAGTACAAGGACGTATTAAAATGGTAGGAGAGACTCAAACTTTTGGTAGTAATGGGTTTAGAAAAAGAGAAGTTGTAGTCACTACAGAAGAGCAATACCCACAACACATTATGGTGGAGTTTGTTCAAGATAAGTGTGATTTACTTAACAGCTATAAAGAAGGACAACAAGTTAAAATAAACATCAACTTAAGAGGAAGAGAATGGGTTAATCCACAAGGAGAAACTAAATACTTTAACTCTATCCAAGGTTGGAGAATAGAAGCTTTACAAGCGGCTGCAAGTGGAGATATGCCACCTGTACCACCAACGGAAGCTTTTGAGCCAGTAAGTGATTTAAACGAAGGTGATAACGACGATTTACCATTCTAAGTCGTTAATCAAATAGATATAAGTAAGACTTGTTTTTTATAAAAACAAGTCTTTTTTTATGCCGTTTAACTAGGAAAGGTCATTAAAATAAAAAAGTCCCGATGGTTAGTCAGGACTTAGTATTTTGGTTTTAGGTTTAACCTTTATAAGTAAATTAAAAAAAGCAATGATGAACAAAAATTTAATTTATAAAGATTAACTCAAATATGGTGAAAATTCTGTTAGTTTCAAAGCTAAAAAAGCCTTAATTTCACTAATAGGTAACGAATTCCGTTAATAACAATGCACTTTTTAACTCAAAAAATAGAATTTCCTGATATTACTGAAGCCTCTGCAGATGGGCTTTTGGCTGTTGGAGGCGATTTATCTACGGAGCGCCTTATAAATGCATATAACAACGGAATTTTTCCGTGGTTTGATCCTGCAGAACCTATTCTTTGGTGGTCACCAGATCCTCGATTTGTATTATTTCCAGAAGACTTAAAAGTCTCTAAAAGCATGAAGCAAATTTTAAAGAAAGACACTTTTAAGGTGACCATAAATAAAGCTTTTAAAGCTGTTATTGAAAATTGCGCAATAGCTAAACGCGAAAATCAGCATGGCACATGGATTACTGACGATATGATAAAAGCATACTTAAAATTACATGAACTCGGTTACGCAAAATCCATAGAAGTATGGCAAAATGATGAACTTGTTGGCGGATTATATGGCATAGAAACCAACGATTCCGTTTTCTGTGGAGAAAGTATGTTTGCTAAAGTTAGTAATGCTAGTAAGGTTGGCTTTATTACTTTTATTCAAAACTCTAATTACAAACTGATTGACTGTCAATTACACACCAAGCATTTAGAAAGTTTAGGTGCTAAGCATATTTCGCGATCAGAATTTATTCAATTTCTTTAAAATAAGCTTTCAATTTAGTTTCAATTTTGCTTGAAGCAAATAGTTTAAACTTCATCATATCTAAAACAAGATGTTTCATGGTCGTTTACCATACCTGTCGCCTGCATGTGCGCATAGATAACCGTAGAACCAACAAATTTAAAACCTCGCTTTTTTAAATCTTTACTTATAGCATCACTAATTGGCGTATTTGCAGGTGCATTTTTATAATTTCCAACCTTATTTTTAATAGGTTTTCCATCTACAAAATCCCAAATATATTTTGAAAAAGAACCATAATCTTCCTGAATTTTCATATAAGCCTGAGCATTAGTTACGGTGGCATTTACCTTTAATTTATTTCTAATTATGCCAGCATCTTGCAATAAAGCTTCAACTTTATCAGCTTTATAATTGGCAATTTTTTTGTAGTCGAAATCATCAAAAGCCTTTCTAAAATTCTCTCGCTTTTTTAAAACAGTAATCCAGCTTAAACCAGCTTGAAATGTTTCTAACATTAAAAACTCAAACAACGTATCATCATCATAAACAGGTTTTCCCCATTCTTCATCATGATAGGTTTCATATAAATCGTTACCAACGCACCAACCACATCTGTTTTTATTCATATTGTAAGGATTTTAAAATAGTGCTACTAATGTAACAACAGTTGCACAAAAAAATGCAATGCAATCTTATTTTTGTTATATGAACACAGATACACTCGCAATAAATACAATTATTTCAGAAAGTCTAGAAAAAAGTATGACTTATCCTGAATACAGAGCATTAGTTATAAACTTAGTTGAAGAAAACTCTTCCACTGGTAATGACAAATCTGAAGCAATGGCAAATTACACACAGTTAAACGATAGACGAATGAGACGTTGGGATAAAACTGGAAAAGTTGCTGAAGACTTAAAGACCAAATTTAAAGATTTTGATAAGAAAATCACTTGGTTAGTTATTTCGGAAAGTTGGTGTGGTGATGCTGCTCACATAATGCCAATTATTCATAAAGCTGCAGAACTCAATGATAATATTGATTATAAAGTGGTACTAAGAGATGAAAATGAGTCTTTAATGAATCAGTTTTTAACTAATGGCGGAAAAGCAATACCTAAGTTAATAATGCTAGATTCTGAAACCAATGAGGTCTTAAATACTTTTGGTCCAAGACCAACAGTTGCAACTAATATGGTTAAAGCTTATAAAGAAGCGCATGGTGTTATTACTGCAGAATTTAAAGAAGACCTTCAACGTTGGTATAATAAAGACAAAGGGCAATCTACTTTAGAAGATTTGGCAAATTTGATTGGTTAAATTCTATTTGCCTTTAAACAAAAATATTATTGTTCCTAATTGATCGTTTCTATCAGAACTATTAAACTCAACAGACTTTGCGTAAGCAATTGCATGGTCTACTAAACACTTATTACTAGAGTTAGACGAACCATTGACATAAGCATCATAAACATTACCAGAGCCGTTAACTTTAATATTAACTACTATTTTTCCGCCAACCTCACAGAGATAACGCGGAATCTTATAATATGCTAAAGTTCTCCCTTTGAGCGAATAGGTTAATGTACCTTTATTTTTAGCATGCTCATCAGCTTGCTTTTTGTTTTTTAAGCGCTGTTGTAATTCTTCTTGTAGTTTTTTGTAAGAACTGGTTTCATCAGTATTTAAAGCATATTCACCTGAATTAGCATACGATTTACTAGCACTCGTTTCTTCAGTCTCTTCTGCGCTTTCTCTTGCCTCTTCTATGGCTTTAGTCGTTCGCTCAAAATCATTTGCACTAACTGATTTAAAGTTGCGCATCATGTCCTTGTATTCCTGATCTTCGTTAAAAGCTTTATTGGTAGACTCAGCATTTAAATCTTCAAGCTTTTTAATGTCTTCTTCCGTTTTTTCTGGTTCGGGTTCTAGAAGATAATAGCTTTCACTTATGAGATCTCCTTTAAGTTTTAACTGCGCACTAAACAATACAAGAACTACAATTCCTGAAAGAAGAATTGTAATAATTAATGCCTTATGTTTATCAAGTAAGTTCAGAGTAGTAAGCGATTTATATGATATTTTATATACGAATATAACAACGAAATAGTTTAAATACCAATATTAAACCCTTGTTAAATCAATCTTTAGAAGGTAAACCGGCTATAAATTCTTCAGGAGTTAATCCATCTTCAACTTTAAAATCTCCAATCCTTGTGCGACGTAGAGCCGATAAATGAGCACCAGAGTTTAAGGCTTTACCAAAATCATTTGCCAAAGATCTTATGTAAGTTCCTTTACTACAAACCACTCTAAAATGGAGTTCTAAACCATCAATCTTTGTAATTTCAAATTCTGAGATTTCTACTTGTCTCGATTTAATTTCAACCTCTTCTCCTGCTCTTGCAAACTCGTATAATCGCTTTCCGTCCTTTTTAAGCGCTGAAAAAACTGGAGGATATTGATCTATCTTTCCTATAAATTGGTGCGTAGCCTCGTGAATTAATTCGTCTGTTATATGCTCTGTTGGAAAAGTTTCCGTGACTTCTGTTTCTAAATCATAAGAAGGTGTTGTTCCACCTAAAACAAAAGTCCCTGTATATTCTTTTTCTTGTCCTTGAAACGTATTAATTTGCTTAGTCATTTTACCTGTGCAAATCACTAACAAACCTGTTGCTAAAGGATCTAAAGTCCCAGCATGACCGACTTTTATTTTTTTAATATTGAAAGCATGCCTTATTTCCCAACGCAGTTTATTTACAGCCTGAAAAGAAGTCCAGGTCAATGGCTTATCTATAAGTAAGACTTGGCCGTTTAAAAAATCGTCTTTTGTTTGCATTAAATTTGAGTCCAGATTATTGCTATTACACCTACAACTACACAATAGATAGCAAAATAGGTTAATTTACTTTTCTTAACCAAAGCAATCATCCAGGTACAAGCGAATAAACCCGAAACAAAAGCTGCAATAAAACCAACGCTTAAATAAGTAAAACTTGTACTACTATAGGTTAATTCGCCAGATAAAACATCTTTAGCTATTTTTCCAAATATTAATGGCACAACCATTAAAAATGAAAATCGAGCCGCTTTGGTTTTGTCAATTCCTAGAAGAACTGAAGTAGAGATAGTAGCACCAGATCTAGAAATACCTGGTAACATGGCTATGCCTTGAGCAATCCCAATTATAAATCCGTCTGCTAATGATACTTTTTTATGTGTTTTCTTAGCTCTATCTGCTAAAAACAGTAATAATGCTGTGACTATAAGCATTGCACCTACTAACAGAATATTATTACCAAAGAGTTGTTCAAAAACGCGTTCGTATTTGTAACCAATAATCACTGCAGGAATCATGGATACAATAATCTTGAGTGAAAACTTAGATTCTTCTGTCCACTTTAATGTCGTTATGCTAGTAATTATACCTTTAATAATCTCTAGAATATCTTTTCTAAAGATAACCATAGTACTTAATGCCGTAGCAAAATGAAGAACTACGGTAAACATTAAACTTTCTTCTGGTATAGCATCACTGCCAAGAATGGCTTTTCCTAGCTCTAAATGACCACTAGATGATACAGGCAAAAACTCGGTAAGTCCTTGGATAATTCCTAAAATAACAGCGTCTATAATTTCCATGGGACTAAAGTATCAATTAAGGGAAGATACGTAGCAAAAGTAAACAAATTGAGTGTTATTTTTTGGATTCTTTATTTGGATTTAAAAGAATAGCATAAACCTGAATACCAAAACCAATAAGCACTAAAGTTGGTGCTAAACGAATACGTCTCCAGCTGTAAATAGATTCATCAAAAACGTTAGGATCATCGCTTCCTCCACCAGACATTAGGATAAACCCAATAACGATAAATGCTAAACCTATAAATAAGAATTTGTAGTTTTTCTTTCCAAAGATAAATTCGGATTTAGATTCTTCTTTTCTTTTTTGCTCTCCCATTAGTTTTTAAATTCTGAATAAAGGATTTGACCATCAATCTCCAACTGTGCTATATGTCTTGTTGGTCCATACAGTAAAATTGGTAGATGCAAAGTAACGGTTTTATTTAAAACTTTTGCGTTAAGGGAATCTAAATTTAAACCAGACTCTATACCTCTATTAATATAAAATCGTTCTCCTTGATCTCCTGTGAAACCAATATCGAATGTTGGTCCTGCTCTAAGTTCGATTATTTTTGCTGTTACCACCTTACATTCTGATGGTTTTGGGTTTTGAATTACACACGACTTAAAAAAGAGAACTGGTACTAAAACTAAAGACAAAACAATAATAATGGCATTTCTAACTGAGGATTTCATTGTTGGCGTTTTCAGTAATAACGAAAAGCAAACATTTTTATTTTCTCTCTTAGTAATACAACTGATCTGTTTTTAAGTTCAAGAAACGTTGTGTTGCAATAAACGTACTAATCCAAGTGATAAGAATACCTAACAAGAAAATTCCAACAAAAAGAGCAACAATTAAAACAGTGTTTTTAAGTAATTCTAATTCTGGAAATGAAATATCTAAATAATACAAAACCACAGCCATACCAGCTAAAGCTACTAAAGCACCAATAATGCCCAGTTGTACACTTTTCCAAACAAATGGTTTACGAATAAAGCGTTTTGTTGCGCCAACCATTTGCATCGTTTTAATTATAAATCGTTTAGAATAAACTGCCAAACGGATTGAACTATTAATCAGCAGAACAGCAATTAAGGTAAATATGCCACTTATGAGCAATACCCAAAATGTAATTTTCTTTACGTTATCGTTCATTAATTCAACCAAATCATTATCATATCTAATTTCTTCAATAAAAGCTTTATTAGATAAACTCTCTGTAATTTCTGTTAATTGTTCTGTGGTTACAAAATCGGCTTTTAAATGCACGTCTATTGAATTCTTTAATGGATTGTATCCTACAAAATCCATAAAATCTTCACCAGTTTCAGCTTTCATAAACTCGGCAGCTTCTTCTTTTGAGACATAAAGGGCATCTTTAGTATAATCTGCCATCGCTAAACTCTTTTTTAGCTGATTTACCTCGACCTCTTTTGCTGTATCGTTTAAGTAAATCGTCATTATCACCTGCTCTTTAAAGTGATCTGCTACTTTTTTAGAATTAATTACTAAAAGGCCTAAACAACCTAAAAGAAACAATACCAAAGCAATACTAATTACCACAGATATGTAAGAAGATATAAGTTTACGTTTTTGATATTTGTCAAAAGATGATGCCATATTTTTATTCTGTAAATTTTATTATTTAATTCGCAAACCTCGCAATCATTCTAACTATAAATAGAATTACAAGAATAACGGTTATTATTACGTATTTATTAGATGATGATTTCGATTTAGAAATACATGCATCATAACGCACTTGTTGTTCTGGGTTTAGTTTAATACTTTTTAGTCTATCCAAAATACCATTAAACATCTGAAATTCTACTTCCCTCGATGCTTTATATTGTTTTAGTTCTTCACAAACAGCCAAACTATTATCTAAAATTTCATCCTTTTTCTTTGTAATTACAGGAAGGTTTTTTTCAAAAATGGCCTTATTAATGTAATTTAAAACATCGTTTACCATTGCTGCACTGACATTAATAATGTCTTCAAGGTTTTTATTTCCTGTAATTTTTTTATTTAATTGTTTTGATAATTCTACCGTAGCATCTAAACGCTCAGATAAAAATTCTACAATTCGATTTGTTGTTTCTGCATTACAAAACCAAGTAGAATTAATAAGCTTAACAACCTTTGCTTCTTTCTTTGTACCTAAATGCGTGTTGTATATTTCAACAAAAGCCTCATAATATTTAGGGCTTAGCCAATCAATAAATTCTGTACTAAACGTATCAAAAGATGGAAATTTCACAAACGTATTCAGGTCTTTTTCCGTGATAAGCTTGTTTAGAGTCTCGTGCTCTAAAAGAATAGATTCAAATTTTTCGCTCATTTTTATGCGCTAAGGTTACGTACCACGAAATTAATAAATATTATAGCCACGCAAGTAATAATCTCTATAATTTTGAATGAAATCGATACTATAATTTTTACGCTTCTCCCTTTAATTATCAGTCAATAAGTTTAAATTTGCGACTTCAATACAAGGCAAAATATAATGATGTACGATTTCAATACCATTGAAAAAAAATGGCAAGACCATTGGGCAAAAAACCAAACGTTTAAAGCTTCAAATACAAGCGACAAACCAAAATACTACGTATTAGATATGTTTCCTTATCCTTCTGGTGCAGGTTTACACGTTGGTCATCCCTTAGGTTATATTGCTAGTGATATCTATGCACGTTATAAACGCCATAAAGGATTTAACGTCTTACATCCACAAGGTTACGATAGTTTTGGGTTGCCAGCAGAGCAATATGCCATTCAAACTGGTCAGCATCCTGCAGTAACAACAGAGGCTAATATTGCAACTTACAGAAGACAGTTAGACCAAATTGGTTTTTCTTTTGATTGGAGCCGAGAAGTAAGAACTAGTAATCCTGAATATTACAAATGGACGCAGTGGATTTTTATTCAATTATTTGAATCTTGGTACAACAACGAATCAAATAAAGCTGAAGACATAAAAACTTTAATTTCAAAATTTGAAGCTGAAGGTAATACCACAGTAAATGCTGCTTGCGATGAAAATATAGAACCGTTCACTGCTGAAGCATGGAACGCTTTTTCTGAAGTTGAAAAACAAAACATTCTTTTAAAATACAGATTAACCTATTTAGCAGAAACTGAAGTTAACTGGTGCCCAGAATTAGGAACCGTTTTAGCCAATGACGAAATTGTAAACGGAGTTTCAGAACGAGGAGGACATCCTGTTGTGCGTAAAAAAATGACACAATGGAGCATGCGAATTTCAGCTTACGCAGAACGTTTATTGCAAGGTTTAGATACTATTGACTGGACAGATGCTTTAAAAGACATTCAGAAAAACTGGATAGGAAAATCAGTTGGAGCCTCTGTTACTTTTAATGTGAATGGTCATGATGATACCATAGACGTATTTACCACAAGACCAGATACCATTTTTGGAGTATCATTTATGACCTTAGCACCAGAGCACGAATTAGTATCAAAAATTACAACCGAAGCACAAAAAGCAGAAGTTGAAGCTTACATAGAAAAAACAGCAAAACGAAGCGAACGCGATCGTATGGCAGATGTAAAAACCATTTCTGGTGTATTTACAGGCGCTTATGCAGAGCATCCGTTTTCTAAAGAACCTATTCCAATCTGGATTGGCGATTACGTCTTAGCCAGCTACGGAACAGGAGCAGTTATGGCTGTACCTTGTGGCGACCAACGCGATTTTGATTTTGCAAAACATTTTGACATAGCAATACCAAATATATTTGAAGGTGTAGATATTTCTGAAGAAGCCTTTGCTTCTAAAGACAATGTAAAAATTGCCAATAGCGATTTCCTTAACGGAATGAACTATAAAAAAGCAAGCAAACGAGCTATCTATGAACTTGAGCAATTAGGACAAGGCGAAGGTAAAACCAATTACCGTTTACGAGATGCAGTATTTTCTCGTCAACGTTATTGGGGCGAACCGTTCCCAGTATATTATGTTGATGGCATGCCTCAAATGATTGATAAAGCACATTTACCAATTGTATTGCCAGAAGTTGAAAAATATTTACCAACAGAAGAAGGCGAACCACCTTTAGGACGTGCAGACGTTTGGGCTTGGGATACAGAAAATAATGCTGTGGTTTCTAATGATAAGATAAACCATACAACTATTCATCCTTTAGAACTCAACACCATGCCAGGTTGGGCAGGAAGTTCTTGGTATTTTTTCCGTTATATGGAAGATGCAGCCAATAGAGATGGCGTTTTTGCAAGTGAAGAAGCCTTAAAGTATTGGGAAAATGTAGACTTATACATTGGAGGAAGCGAACATGCAACAGGTCATTTATTGTACTCTCGTTTTTGGGTAAAATTATTGAAAGATAGAGGTTTTGTAAATGTTGAAGAACCTTTTAAAAAGCTAATTAACCAAGGAATGATTTTGGGGACTAGTGCTTTTGTTTATAGAGAAGAAAACACAAATACATACTTATCTAAAGGATTAACTGAAGATAAAAATGTGCTTCCAATTCATGTAAAGGTTAAATACATCAACGCTTCAGATGAATTAGATATTGAAGGGTTAAAACAAGATTCTGAATTCGGAGACGATTATGCTGATGCTGAATTTATTCTTGAAGACGGTGTTTACAAAGTTGGAAGAGACGTTGAAAAAATGTCGAAATCAAAATACAACGTCGTTAATCCAGATGATATTGTAGCAGATTATGGCGCAGACAGCCTAAGACTTTATGAAATGTTCCTTGGTCCATTAGAACAATACAAACCTTGGAATACGGCTGGTATTACAGGAGTTCACGGTTTCCTTAAGAAACTATGGAAATTATATGTTAGCGAAGATGGTTTAAAAGTTAACGATGCAGAACCAACAAAAGACAACTTAAAGACCTTACATAAAACCATAAAGAAAGTACAAGAAGATATTGAGAATTTCTCTTTTAACACCTCTGTTTCTACCTTTATGATTGCTGTAAACGAATTAACGGCTCAAAAGTGTACAAGTAAAGATATATTAGAACCAGTATTGGTTTTAATTTCGCCTTATGCACCGCATATTGCTGAAGAATTATGGTCGCAATTAGGACATGAAGGCTCTATATCCACTGTAGATTTTCCGGAATTTGAAGCCAGTCATTTAGTAGAAAGCAGTAAAAAATATCCTATTTCATTTAATGGTAAAATGCGTTTTACTTTAGAGTTACCAATGGATATGAGCAAAGACGATATCGAAAAAACCGTTATGGCACACGAGAAAACCATAGCGCAATTAGATGGCAGAACACCTAAAAAGGTCATCGTAGTGCCTGGTAAAATTGTAAATATTGTTGGGTAAACTGATAAAACATATCATCATAACTTTGTTACCAATTATAGGTTGGTCTCAAAGTTATGTTGGTACTATTGGTAATTATCCTATTCATTTAGAAGTCAACGTTTATCCACATGAAAAAGACTCAACCTCTGGCGAATTAGAAGGTTATTATTTTTACGATTCTAAATTAATAAGTATTCCTATTTGTGGTCGTTTTAATAAAGAAAGTGTCGCTTTAATTGATGGATATTACTTCTCACATGAAAAGGTTTTTGATGCCGACGAAGTTTTTGACTTAACAAAAAAAGGCAATCAACTTATAGGCAATTTCACTTTAAAAGATGATACTTATAAAGTCATTTTAACCGAAACAGAACAAGAACCATTAGAAGATTTTAGAAATCCTAAACTAACTTTTGTAAAAGATAGTGTTGTTAATTTCAAGGACAAACAGTTGGTTTGGTTTACAGAGAAATATTCAAAATTACCATTATTTAGATTAGGCAACGGTTTTACAAAAGCACAAAGAGCTAAGTTCAATCCTATTTTAGATGCTATTCACCTTGAAGATGCTAAAGATAATTTAGACTGTAATTCTTGGTTTGAGATTTCATACGAAATCAACCTCGTCAATGATAAATTTATAAGTTATTTAAAACAATACAGTGTCTATTGTGGTGGAGCACATCCTTCGCATGGCAACGTAGGTTATAATTTTAACCTTAAAACATTAGAGGTCCTTGAGGACGTAGAATCTTTATATCCAAAGGTTGATTTCTTTCAGAAATTAAAAGACAAATATCAAGATTCTGAAAATGATGTTGCAGATGAAGAGTGTGAAACTTTTGTAGACGACAGTTATTGGCAATACAAGACATGGAATTTAACCTCAGAAGGTGTTATTCTTATACCGAATTATCCGCATGCAATGACGCCTTGCGAAGATCACTATTTTCTGAGTTACGCTGAACTTATAAAAGCGTAATGTTATGTATTTAGACAAACCCTCGGAAGAAGAATCACCAATTAAAAAAAAACGAAAAAGTTTCAAAGATTATTTTGAATATGGCAACAGTCAAATTAATCAAGTAGGTCTCATTTTATTTATATCTTTTATAATAAGCAGTTCGCTCATATATGTATTTGACGAACGCTTTTCTGAAAAAAGTTGGAAACAAAGTCCTATGAAACGCTACCAAATGGTAGATGATATTATCGATCGAGATCTTTTTATAAATGATTCTAAACAAGTCGTGATTTCTAAATTAGGGCAACCCAGAATATTAAATTCTTCTACAAACAAGCAATATAATTATTATATCGGTACAGGTCTTAAAGTTTCTAACGACCAAACCGCAATGCTTAGTTTAATCTTTCAAAATAACAAGGTTATCAAGGTCTTATTATTACCAAGCACTAACTAACTCAATATGAGCACTTTTACGGTAATCGAAACTTTTTAACTTTGGTCGAATATCACTTTACACTAAAAATCTACACGGTTTTTAGAAGTCTCTAAAATATTAACACAATAATACTAATTTCGTAAAAATGGAATCAAATTCATACTCAAATTTGGAAATACGCCTTATTTAATAGTAATTTTCAAAAGCTATTAATCTATTAAAATCTACAAAAATGAAAATTGGAGTCCCAAAAGAAATTAAAAACAATGAAAACAGAGTTGGTATGACACCAGCTGGTGTTTTTGAATTAACAAAAAACAAACATGTTGTTTATGTTCAAAAAAGTGCTGGTTTTGGCAGTGGCTTTTCAGACTTAGACTATATTGATGCAGGTGCTATTGTCTTAGACACTATTGAAGACGTTTACGCATCTAGTGATATGATTGTAAAAGTAAAAGAACCTATTGCTGAAGAGTATCCTTTAATACAATCACACCATGTCGTGTTTACATATTTTCATTTTGCCTCTAGCGAACCGTTAACAAAGGCTATGTTAAAAAGCAAAGCCGTTTGTATTGCCTATGAAACTGTAGAAGATGAAGATGGTTCTTTACCATTATTAACACCAATGTCTGAAGTTGCCGGAAGAATGGCCATACAACAAGGTGCAAAATATTTAGAAAAACCAATTAAAGGTCGTGGTGTATTATTAGGAGGTGTTCCTGGTGTACCTCCAGGACGTGTATTAGTTTTAGGAGCTGGTGTTGTTGGCATCCAAGCTGCAAAAATGGCGGCAGGATTAGGAGCACATGTAACCGTTATGGATATTAACATGAAACAATTACGTTATGTAAATGACGTAATGCCTAGTCATGTAGTTACGGAATTTTCTAGTGAATACAATATAAGAAAACGTATTAAAGACCACGATTTAATTGTTGGTGGTGTTTTACTTAAAGGTGCAAAAGCGCCTAAATTGATATCGAGAGATATGCTTAAAGATATGCGACCAGGAACTGTTTTGGTAGATGTTGCCGTTGACCAAGGTGGTTGTATGGAAACTACGAAAGCGACGACACATGAAGATCCAACTTATATCATTGATGATGTTGTACATTATTGTGTGGCAAACATGCCAGGTGCTGTACCTTACACATCAACATTAGCCTTAACTAATGTAACTTTACCTTATGTGCTTCGTTTAGCCAACCAAGGTTGGAAGCAGGCTTGTGAAAAAGATGCCATGTTAGCAAAAGGATTAAATATCGTTGATGGCAAAATAGTATATGAAGAGATCGCAGAAGCTTTTAACTGGTCAGTAGACGCTATGTAATAAATTTATCCTGTCATAATTTTAACTGACAATATTACCTAACTCAAATTTGGCTTACTATTTGTTATCTTTACAATTGTAAATTCAAAATTCGATTAAAATTATGATGGGTTATTATATCATTGCAGGAGTTATCTTCTTAGTAAGTACTTTTGTAAGTAGAAAATTAAAAAGTAAGTTTGAGTATTACTCTAAAGTAAGTCTTAGAAATGGACTTAGTGGTAGAGAAATAGCAGAAAAAATGCTTGCTGATAATGGCATTTATGATGTAGAGGTAATTTCTACTCCTGGTCAACTTACAGATCATTACAATCCTGCAAATAAAACCGTTAACTTAAGTGAAGTTGTATATAATCAACGTAATGCTTCTGCTGCAGCCGTTGCTGCTCATGAGGTTGGTCACGCTGTACAACACGCAACAGCTTATAACTGGTTAAAAATGAGATCTGCTATTGTACCTGCAGTTGGTATTAGTAGTAAACTCTCTAACATTGTGATTATGGCTGGTTTATTTTTATCTGCCTCTGGTACTGTATTTGGAAGTACAGTGTTCTTAATTGGTATTGTATTGTTTGGTGTTACTACGTTGTTTACATTTATTACTTTACCCGTAGAATACGATGCTAGTAACAGAGCTTTAGCTTGGCTAAAGAACAAAAACATGGTTACACCAGAAGAATATAAAGGTTCTGAAGATGCACTTAGATGGGCCGCAAGAACATATTTAGTAGCCGCATTAGGCTCTTTGGCAACACTACTCTACTTTGTAAGTATATTTTTAAACAGAAGATAATGGTTTAAAAAAAATCAATTTAAATATTAATAATATCTTTAAAAGCTTTGATTTTTTCAAAGCTTTTATTTTGTTTTCAATACCGAAAACACCTACATTTATATCAATTCTTACCTAAACAAATAAATTTATGGAAAATCAAATCCCAAACCATCCAACTGGAAAAGTTCTGATTGGGCACCTTTCAGACGTAGAGCGTGCTGCATTTTATAAAAAAACTTATGCTCATGTTGCGGGCGGTGTACTTGTTTTTGTATTATTTGAATACTTATTACTTCAAAGTGACACTATAGTAAACTTTATGTTTTCTATGACCGAAGGTTATAAATGGCTATTAATGTTAGGTGGCTTTATGCTAGCAACAAACTATGCGGAAAGTATGGCTATGAAAACTACCGATAAAAATATACAGTACTTAGCCTATGGTATTTATATATTTTTTGAAGCCTTAATTTTTATTCCTATGATTGCAATAGCCGCAGGATATATGGAATCTGGACCAGAAATCCTTCAGCAAGCCGCAATAGTTACTTTAGCACTATTCACAGGCTTATCTGCCGCAGTTTTACTAACCAAAACTGATTTTTCGTTCTTAAAAACAGGCTTAACCATTGGTTTCTTTATTGCTATTGGTTTAATTATAGCAGGATCACTTTTCGGATTTAATTTAGGTTTATGGTTCTCTGTTGGTATGTGTTTACTCGCAGGAGGTTCTATTTTATACCAAACATCTAATTTAGTAAACACGTATGGTGTTGAGGATTATATACCTGCAGCATTAGGCTTATTTGCTTCTTTAATGTTGTTGTTTTGGTACATTCTTAGAATATTTATGTCTAGAGATTAAAATAGAAATCCAAAAATATATAAAAGCCCAACTAAAAATATTAGTTGGGCTTTTTCTATAAATATTTTATTTTAACCCAAAACAAGCAAAAAACCGATATAAAAGTTAAAATAACACACAATCTTGTCAATTCTATTGTTTTCTAAAGCTTACATCATTCATAAATTTGCACCCGAATTTATTTAACCCCAAACAAAGGAATAAACAATTAGATTATGAAAACAAATAACAGAGTAGTTGTAGAAAGTAAAGTAGGAACTAAGACATTAAAATTTGGAAATGCTAGTTCTATGGTATGGAATACTAAACGACGTTTTAAATAAGTATAGAAATTACTTTAAAAACAAAAAGCCCAATTGAAAATTCAATTGGGCTTTGTTAATAGATATTATTTGATTTTGTTACCATCTTTATCATAAAAATGGTATTCAAGATAAGTGTAAGCATCTCTAGGTAAAACTTTTACCCATTTTTTGTGTTCAACAAACCACTTTGAACGTACTGATGGAAACCCTTTGGTTAAAAAGGCTGCTATAAAAGGGTGTGTATTGAGTGTTACCTTTTTATAGTCTTTTTTGAAAACACGCTCTAGGTCTTGATTTATTCGTTCTACCACTTTTATTGGTGCTTCGATTTCATCACCTCCTACAAGGTTTGGGTTTTCTTCTTTTGTTTTAATATTGCGCTCTGGCCTAACGCGTTGTCTGGTTATTTGCACTAATCCAAACTTACTCGGCGGCAATATTTTGTGCTTTGCTTTGTCATCCTTCATCTCATCTCTAAGATAATTGAAAAGCTTTTTTCTGTTCTCTGCTTTACCCATATCAATAAAATCGATAACAATTATTCCTCCCATATCACGTAAGCGCAATTGGCGAGCAATTTCTTGGGCAGAAATCATATTGACTTCTAAAGCAGTATCTTCTTGGTTCTTCTCTTTGTTAGAGCGATTACCACTGTTTACATCTACAACATGAAGGGCTTCGGTGTGTTCAATAACCAAATAAGCGCCTTTTGCCATAGATACGGTTCGTCCGAATGATGTTTTTATTTGGCGTTCAATGCCAAATTTTTCGAAAATAGGAACACCATTTTTATAGTATTTTACTATGGACTCTTTGTTTGGTGCAATTTGCTGCACATAATCTTTTACTTGTATGTACAATTCTTCATCATCTACAACAATACCAGAGAATGAATCATTAAATATATCTCTCAAAATTGAGGATGCTTTGTTCATTTCTCCCAATACTTTAGTTGGGTGATGTGCTTTATACAATTTTTTACACATTGCTGTCCATCGATCCAGCAAATTTTGTAAATCACTATCGAGCTCGGCAACTTTTTTGCCTTCTGCTACTGTACGTATAATAACTCCAAATCCCTTAGGTGTAATACTTTTAACAAGTCTTTTTAAGCGATCTTTTTCTTCTTGCGATTCAATTTTTTGAGAGATTGAAATACGATTAGAAAAAGGTACTAAGACAATGTATCTACCTGCAATAGACAATTCTGAGCTAATGCGAGGTCCTTTAGTTGAGATTGGTTCTTTTACTACTTGTACTAATATGGATTGATTAGATTTAATAGCATTAGCAATAGTGCCATTTTTATCTAAATCTTTCTCCATAGGAAAGTCTTTAAGGGTGTAATCCCTTAATTTCCCTGTGCTTACACGTTTAATGAATTTCATAAGCGAAGGTAATTGTGGTCCTAGATCATGATAGTGTAAAAAACCATCTTTCTCGTAGCCAACGTTAACAAACGCAGCGTTTAGACCAGACATAACTTTGCGTATTTTGGCAATAAAAATATCACCAACAGCAAAGTCATTATCCTCTTCGTCTTTATGTAATTCAATAAGTTTTCCATCTTTTAATAAGGCAAAATCAACAATATCTGAACTCGATCTTACGATTAATTCTTTGTTCATAATGTTAATTTATATCTAACTCTTCATTGAGGTAGATGGATTTTACTAAATTATTTGACACAGGATTAATATCCAACAAATTATACAACACTCTATTAAATGTTGTCAATTCTATATCAAAGAACGTTTCTTTAAAAATGAAAAAAGTAGTTCTAAAACTACTTTTAACAATTTATTTCTTTTTATGACGATTAGCGCGTCTACGTTTTTTACGCTTATGCGTCGCTACCTTGTGTCTTTTTCTTTTTTTACCACTTGGCATAATAAATAATGCTTTTTAATTAATATTTAGTTTAAATTTTTTCTAGTTAACCTCAACATTAGATTTAACACCTTCTAAAAATACTTTTGCAGGCTTAAATGCTGGTATGTTGTGAGCTGGAATTTTTATTGTAGTATTCTTTGAAATATTACGACCTGTTTTTTCAGCTCTTGTTTTAATGATGAAACTTCCGAAACCTCTTAAATAAACGTTATCTCCACTTTCTAAAGATGTTTTTACTTCTTCCATAAAAGTTTCAACTGTCGCTTGAACGTCTCCTTTTTCAATACCTAACTTATCAGATATTTTTGCTACCAAATCGGCTTTTGTCATTACTATTAGTTTTAGGGTTACTTTTTAATTCTAAGGGATTGCAAATATATGTAATTTAATTTCAATATTTCAAACGTAATTAATTAAAATTTAAGATGATAAACATTTAATTTTGCTTTAACACTTAAAATGAAAAATGGATTTCAAATACAAATTAATTAACTGGTACTCAGATAACAAGAGAAAACTGCCTTGGCGAGAGACTAAGAATCCATATTATATTTGGCTTTCAGAAATTATTTTACAGCAAACTCAAGTAAAACAAGGTCTTCCATATTATGAAAATTTCGTCGCAAAATACCCAACAATATTTGACCTTGCATCTGCCTCTGAAACTGAGGTACTAAAATTATGGCAAGGTTTGGGATATTACTCTAGAGCAAGGAACCTTCATGCCACTGCAAAACATATTGTAAATACCTTTAATGGTGTTTTTCCTAACAACTATAAAGATTTATTAAAATTAAAAGGTATTGGCGATTATACAGCTAGTGCTATTTCATCAATTGCATTTAAAGAAGTTGCCGCTGTTGTTGATGGTAATGTATACAGAGTTTTATCGCGCTACTTTGGTATTGACACACCAATAAACTCAACTTTAGGAATTAAAGAATTTAAAACTTTAGCTTCTACTTTAATAGATAAGGAGGAACCTGACACCTATAACCAAGCCATTATGGAGTTTGGCGCGTTGCAATGCAAACCTAAAAATCCAGATTGCAATTCTTGCCCTATTAATGAAAGCTGTATTGCTCTTCAGAAAAAAAAGGTTGATACACTTCCTATAAAGTTAAAGAAAACCAAAGTGTCCGTTAAGCATTTTAACTTTTTAGTGTATATAGACAATAACGGTAAAACGCTTTTTGAAAAACGAACCCATAAGGGCATTTGGCAAAACCTCTACCAGTTTCCGTTGATTGAATCTAAAAAAAGTCTTTCTTCAAGTGATTTTGATGTTTTAGATCTAACAGACACTATTTTAAATCATATTGATTTTGATTACTCATTATATAATGATGAAGATATTGTACACAAATTATCGCATCAACATCTTTATACTAAGTTTTGGATTATAAATGTTAAGGAACTACCAAACGATGCTGTCTCAATTAAATCATTAAAAAAATTACCTACACCAGTACTTATTAGTGAGTTTATAGAAAAATTCAATTTTTAGAACCCTAAAGAAATCACATTTTTTTACTACTTTTAAAGTAGTGATTGCTCAATTGAGTAACTTTGCTACTTAAAACTACAATATTATGGCTGGAACATTGAATAAAGTAATGCTTATAGGAAACTTAGGTGACGAAGTAAAAATGCATTATTTTGATGATAAAAATTGTGTTGGTCGTTTTCCTATCGCTACTAGCGAATCTTATGTTAGTAAGCAAACCAATGAACGTATTACCAATACTGAATGGCACAATATTGTAGTAAGAAATAAGGCCGCAGAAATTTGCGAAAAATATTTATCTAAAGGAGATAAGGTATACATTGAAGGTAAAATAAAAACTAGAAAGTGGACAGACGACAAAGGTATGGAACGCTATTCTACAGAAATACAATGTGATGAATTTACGTTTTTAACACCTAAAAACGACCAACAGCCCAATCAATCGCAAAAACCTAATTTACCAAAGGCCAATCCTCAATCGCAGCAATCGGCTAAAAATGCTGACATTGCAGAAGATAATGATGATTTACCATTTTAATTTTTAATCTAACGTTATCTTGGACCCAGAACCCACGGTTTTAATAATTAATTTAATTGTAAATAGTACTTCATTTATTTCGAGTATTCTATTACTTATAATATTACTTATTTGCTCAGCATTAATTTCTGGTGCAGAGGTTGCTTTATTTTCACTTACAAAATCTGATCTCAAAGAAGGTTTAGAAAATGAATTACCAGCCATGCAAATCATTGTTACGCTATTAGAACGTCCCAAAAAATTATTAGCTACAATTTTGGTTGCCAATAACTTTATAAATATTGCCGTAGTTTTACTGTTTGCTTTTATAGGAGAAACCATTTTTAGTAGTATTTCTAGTACACTATTAAGGTTTTTGGTTGAAGTGGTTTCTGCTACGTTTTTAATCTTATTGTTTGGAGAAATAATTCCAAAAATTTATGCGAGTAGAAATAGTGTGAAATTTTCTTCGTTTATGTCTAGACCTTTAAAGGTATTAGATGTTTTATTTTCGCCTATTAGCTTACCTATGCGCTTTGTAACTATAAAAATACAAGACAATTTTGGTAAGCAACGTTCTAATCTTAGTGTAGACCAATTGTCACAAGCGTTAGAATTGACAAATAATGACGATACTACACAAGAAGAACAAAAAATATTACAAGGTATTGTTTCCTTCGGAAATACAGATACAAAGCAAGTAATGCGTCCTAGGATGGATTTATTTGCTCTTAAAATTGATACTCCTTTTGAAACTATTATTAAGGAAATTATTGCCAATGGCTATTCTAGAATTCCTGTATACGAAGAAAGTATAGATACTATTACTGGTGTACTTTATGTAAAAGATTTACTTCCACATATAAACAAGAAAAAATTTAATTGGACCACCATTTTACGTGAACCCTTTTTTGTACCTGCCAATAAAAAATTAGATGATCTAATGGTTGAGTTTCAAACCAAAAAAGTTCATCTCGCTGTTGTGGTAGATGAGTATGGTGGTACTTCTGGTTTAGTTTCATTAGAAGATATTATTGAAGAAATAGTAGGTGATATTAGCGATGAATACGACGATGATGATTTAATATATTCTAAATTAGACGATAACAACTATAGTTTTGAAGGTAAAACACCTCTAAAGGATGTATATAAAATAATTGGAATTGATACAAATAATGAGCTTTTTGAATCTAAGAAAGGAGAAGCAGAAACACTCGCAGGCTTTGTATTAGAAATTTCAGGTGGATTTCCTAGAGTTGGAAGTAAAATAAATTTTCATAATTACGTTTTTACTATAGAGTCTCTAGAACGAAAACGCATTAAACAAATTAAACTCACTTTATTAGAATAACCATAATGAAACGATTAGCTCTTCCTATATTAAGTTTATTAATGTTAAGCTGTGGTAATGACCCATTACCAAAACCTAAAGGCTATTTACGATTAGAATACCCTAATGCCAACTATAAAAAAGCTATTGTGCCTTTGCCTTTTTCTTTTGAAAAAAATGAATTAGCCAACCCAATTAGTGCGGTAAAATCTACGCCTAATTCTAAAGGTGTTGATATTAAATATCCAGCTTTAAAAGCTACTATTTACCTTACGTATAAAGAAGTTAATAATGGAAATTTAGATAGCCTACTGCGAGATGCTCAAAACCTTACTCAAAAGCACACCATTAAGGCTGATGAAATTTCTAGCAATTTGTATGAAAACAAAACTCAGAATGTTTATGGAATGATATACGAAATTGGAGGCGATGCAGCCTCTCAATCTCAATTTTATGTTACTGATAGCATCAACCACTTTTTAAGTGGCTCACTTTACTTTTATGCTAAACCTAATTATGATTCTATCTATCCAGCTGCAGAGTATCTAAAAAAGGATATTAGACACATTATGGAAAGTGTTCATTGGAAAGAATAAGCTTCAATTTATAACATAAAAAATGCCACTGAAATTCAGTGGCATTTTTTTTTATTATTTAATAGGATGTTCTGCTTACCTTAATCTTGGTAAACCCATTCTCCTCCCATTTTTATTACTGCGAAATCTTCAGTGGTATTACTACCATTATAAACTTCTATAGTAACAATATACTTTTGCTCTTCAGCAGCACTAGGATCTAAATTATCTAAGACTACTGCAGCTGCTTCAAGTACCATTGGATTTGTCCACTCCGCTGCATTACCAGCTCTTCTATCCATGTTTCCGTAGTTACTCATACTAGCTGTTGCATTAGGGTAAACATCTCCTAATTCTGTTGCTACTAATACGTAATCATCTGCAGAAAATGTATATCTAATAGTGTTATCTGGCACCCAAATTCCATCTTCAAAACCAAACTGTAAAGTTGTAGATATTGTAGACTCATGACCAACAAACTCACCGTTAGTGACAGTATAAAGATTACCTCTTCTTTGTGCTCCACTAGAACTAGAGTAATAATCATAAATTATAAATAACTCTTCTTCTTCCTGTGCATAAGGGAACGTTAGGTCTAAAAACGTTGGTAAATAGTTATCTGGTGGTACAGAACTACCAAAGTTATCGTATTGACCAGGTTGGTTAAAATCTTCACCCATTGAATCAAAATCTTTAGAACTTAAGTAATAAACACCTTCAACTGCTTCCCAAGAACCACCAGAATACATAAAGTACTCACCTTTAGAGTTTATATCTCCTGTTGCTCCTAAAGCTTTTATCGCCATGCTTTCTATTCTCCATCTTGCAGCATCTGAATCAGTAGATTCATATTTAAAAGCTACATTAATTGTTTCACCGTCATATGCCGAAAAATCGTAATCTTCAGATGAAGCCATATCTCCTGTAGCAGGATTTGCTAAAGTAATTTCATCCCAAGTTGTTGTTAAAACATCACCTGTATAATCTGTTGTAACCATTATTTTCAATAATGATGCGTCACCAGCGTAATCAAGTTCGTGAGTAATTTGAAATTTAAGATCACTCTCAGCAGATAAATCTATAGTAGGTGATACAATCCATTCTGTATTTGCTACTTGTCCGCCAAAATAACTGTTTCCTTGAACATAACCTGTTTCAGATGTCCAAACAGCATCATCACCAAACTCTTCACCAACAGTCCATCCTTCCATGCTTCCTGCAAAATTGTAAGAAACTAAGTCAGCTAAACCAACTACAGGATCTTGAGTATATTGGTCATACTTAGCTAATATTAATTGCCCCTCTACAGGATCTGTAACCTGAGCATCTAAAATAGCTGGTATTTGATCTGCTGCATTTACATCTGGATAAAACCCAAAAGCATCACTACCAGTTGTAGCATAATCAGAGTTTGTAAACTCATAAATATCAGAATAAGTAAAATCACTTAAACCTTCTGCATTACCAATATATAGATCATAACCTACTACAACTGATGAACCTTCTCCCCAAAACGGATATTTATCAGCTAAAAATCCTGGTAATAAAACTTTGGCTTCATCAACTGAATTGAAACTTCCATAAGTCAATTCTAATTCGTCATAATCATCACTAACAAGAGTATATGATTCTGAACCTACAATTGGTTCTGCACTTGAATCTAATCCGTCATAAATGTCATCCATAGGATCACAACCGTAAAAGGCTAATCCTAAAATTGCTAAACAATAAATTATTCTTTTCATTTTCAATATTTTTTAAAAATTAACTTTCAATCCAACACTATAAGTTCTTCCTGGACCAAAATAAACTTGAGCAGTAGAAGAAGTCCCGTCTAAATCATTTGCATCAGATACATATTCTGTATTAAAAGCATTATTTACTTTTCCTATTAATTGAGCATCAAACGATCCCATTACAAAACTATGTCTTAAACCTATATCAAATAAACCAAAATCAGGAAGCTTCCATACATCTGGTAAATCTAAACTACCTCTGTTAGTAACATCGTAAGAAGAATAGTTATCTCCTGCAAAGTTATAATCTACATAGATATTAGATTTTGGCGCTAATTTATAATCAACACCTAATGCAAATGTAGTTTGAGCAACGTCACCTACTTTTAAATCTTCAGCATATACTTCTACTACATCAACAACATCACCTGCTTGATCTCTAATATCTGCAGAAACATTACTTTTCCATTGCCAATCACCTAAAGATGCCATACCTGTTACAGTTAATTTATCAGTTGCTCTATATCTAAAGTCAACTTCGATACCTTGGTGTAATGCATCAATTCCTTGTAAGTTATAGAAAAATAAGTCTTCACCTGTTCCTATAGAACCACCTAAAGATTTATCTAACCAATTTGTATAATAAACATTTACATTGGCACTTAATTTTTCTCCACGGAAACCGTATCCTAATTCTGCACTAAATACTTTTTCGTTTACTGCGTCTTCATTTGGAATAATTCCGTCTTCATCTAAAAATACATCATCTAAAAATGGTGCTTTAGAGAAATATCCAACATTTACAAATACATTATTATTACCATCAAGATTATAGTTACCACCACCTTTAATTCCGTATCCTGTAAAGTTTACAGCTTCAGATAATCTATCACCTGTGATAGTATTGTTCATAAACTCCTCTTGCTTATAGTTACTATTAGAAACGTCTGCAGCAACAAATAAATTCACTGATTCATTTACTTGATATTCTGCTTGTCCAAAAAGTCCATATCTTAATACAATACCATCATAATCTTTATTGTATCTATCACCTACTTTTAAAGGCTGACCAAAAGCAAATGTATCACTTTCATTATCAAGGAAAAACTGACCTCCTAATAAATCATCTACTTGGTACCAGTGAGAACCTACATAATAACGTCCATCTAAACCACCAGAAATTGTTAACTGATCGTTCACTTTGTTTTTATACGTTGATAAAACACCATACCATTCGTGAGAGTTTCTAGAAGACGAAATAATATCCGTTGATCCATTTACACCGTTTGCTTGATTCTCTGCAATTACCCTATCAAAATCAATAGGAGTTAATCCAGAAGACCCTATTCTATATTCATCAGATCCAATTTTAGAACCTTCATCTCTACGTCCACCACCTGAACCAAATGATGCATAAACTGCTGTAGATAATGCAGAAGCGTCATTAATTTTCCATAAATGGTTTATAGACATTTGAGGTTTGTGATAGAAGTTGTAAGATTGATGATAAACTTCACCGTTCTTGTAACCCCAATCTCTGTTGGCTTTTTGTGGACCAGAATCAGTATCCTTTAAATCAGCAATTGTAGAACGATTAAAACGTTGACCGTGTTCTTGTTGCGCACCAAAAGCTGTAAATGATAATCTGTGAGCATCATTTATTTGTTGCGTTAAACTTACAAAGTAATTGTATCCTGAAAACTCAGTTCCGTCTACATAACCGTCACCATCAATTTTAGATGCGCTAACTGTTGCAGCAAATCCTTTATCTGATAAACCAGTAGAATATGTCATTCCATATTTTAAATAGCCATCATTAGCAATACTTGTAAGTACGTTTCCACCTTTTTCAGCGTCTGTCGTTTTTGTTATAATATTAATTGTACCACCAACTGATGCTACAGCTACTTTAGATGCACCTAAACCTCTCTGAACCTGCATTGTAGAAGTTACATCTCCTAAACCTGCCCAGTTACTCCAATAAACAGCTCCATTCTCCATGTCGTTTACTGGTACACCGTTAATCATTACAGCGACATTTTCAGAACTAAACCCTCTAAGGTTAATTCTACTATCACCATATCCACCACCTTGTCTCGTTGCGTAAACACCTGGAGTAGATTTTAAAATTTCAGGAAATTCTTGCGTTCCTAATTTAATTGCAATTTCTTCTGCCTTAATTGTAGAAACAGCTACTGGAGTTTTTCTATCCACAGCTACAGAAGCAACAATCATAATTTCATCTAAACCTACATTACTAGACATTAAAGTAATTGTACCTAAATCAGTATCTCCACTAAAGGCTATAGTTTGAGATATAAAACCTACATAAGAGATTACCACTTCACCTGATTTTGAATCAGTTGTTAAAGTAAAATCACCATCAAAATTTGTAGTTGCACCATTTGAAGTTCCTTTCACTATGATATTAGCACCAGGAAGCGGTGAGCTCATGTCACTATCAATAATTTTACCCGTAATAGTGGTTTGGGCATATGCAAATGTTGTTAAGCATGTTAATACAACAAAGCATAAATAAAGATTAAATTTTTTCATATAAAATTTAAGTTAATTGGTTTTATAATTATCGCAAAATTACACAGCTCAATGAGCTAGTATATTAACTTAATGTTAACAATTAAGCAAAACGAAGTTAATTATAAAATCCTTAAATTTTATGCATGCATAATAGATTTTATCAAATGTTTTTAACAATTTTTAACAATTGTTCTTATAAAATGATATTAAATTTTGAGTCGATGAATCATGATTTGCCGTAACATCATCATTTGAGAGTTCATTTAGTATAGATTTAGCAAGTTGTTTACCCAATTCTACACCAAATTGGTCATAGCTATAAATATTCCAAATTATACCTTGTACAAAAATCTTATGTTCATACATAGCTATCAATTTTCCTAAACTCTTAGGAGATAATTTCTGAATTAATATTGATGTCGTTGGCTTATTTCCTTCAAACACTTTAAAAGCTAACAGTTGTTCTATTTCTTCAGCTGAAGCAGATTGCCCTTTTAATTCAGACATTACTTCCTCTTCCGTTTTACCATTCATTAACGCTTCAGTTTGAGCAAAATAATTAGACATCAATTTATCATGATGATCTTTATCTCCATACAATGACTCTACATACCCAATAAAATCGGTTGGTATTAATTTAGTGCCTTGATGTATTAATTGAAAAAATGCGTGTTGTGAGTTGGTTCCTGGTTCTCCCCAAATCAATGTCCCTGTTTGGTAATTTACTTTATTACCACCTCTATCTACACTCTTACCATTACTTTCCATTATACCTTGTTGAAGGTAGGTCGCAAATTGATTTAGATATTGCGTGTAGGGAATAATTGCTTCACTTTCAGATTTAAAAAAGTTATTATACCAGATGGTCAATAATGCTGAAATTACAGGAATATTATTATTAAAATCTGCAGTTCTAAAATGCTCATCCATTTGATGCGCTCCATCTAACAGACTTTCAAAATTTTTATAACCTACAGCCAAACTAATTGAAAGACCTACTGCACTCCACAATGAAAAACGACCACCAACCCAATCTTTCATTGGAAATATGTTAGCCTCATCAATCCCAAAGCTTTTTACACTTTCAATATTTGTAGAAACCGCTACAAAATGGTTAGCAACAGCCTCTTTTGGCTGTGATTTTAAGAACCAAGATCTAATTGAATTGGCATTAGACAAAGTTTCTTGGGTTGTAAATGTTTTAGACACAATTACAAATAATGTTGTTTCAGGATTTAGATCTTTAATAACCTCTTGATAATGATCACCATCAACATTACTTACAAAATGTGTATTTAATTGATTTTTATAATATTGAAGCGAATCCACAACCATTGCTGGACCTAAATCAGAACCTCCAATTCCTATATTAACAACATCTGTTATACTTTTACCTGAGTACCCTCTATGATTTCCACTTACTACAGAATTCGTAAATTTTTCTATTTTCTTCTTTACCTCATGTACTTCAGGAATTACATTTTCGCCATCTACTAAAACCTTAGCATCTTTTGGTGCACGTAATGCTGTATGTAAAACAGCTCTTCCTTCCGTTGCGTTTATAATATCTCCTTCAAAATATTTGGCTATAGCATTTTTCAAATCTAGTTCATTTGCTAGTTCAACTAACAAATCAACCGTTTCTGTTGTCATTCTGTTTTTTGAAAAATCGACATAAAAATCTTCCCATTTTATAGTTAAATCATTTGCTCTATTGGCATCTGCTTTAAACAAATCTTTTAAATGCTCTGTTTTAATGCTGTCAAAATGTGCTTGTAATTTTTTCCAAGCATTTGATGTTGTTGCGTTAGTTGCTTTTAATGCCATATTTTGTTATTATAAAATCGGATCTTCCGTTATTGTGTTTTCTGTTTCTTTTGGTTCTGCTTCTAAAAAGAATATATTATCTAATCTTTGCTTTATAGGTTTTATATGTTCTAAAAACTTAACTTTTAAACTATCAGAAATCGGTTTCGCTTCTGGTAACTTTTGCTTAAACGGATCTACTTGTTTTCCATTCTTCCAAAAACGATAACAGACATGTGGTCCACCTGTATTACCTGTCATTCCTACTTTACCAATTATATCACCTTGTTTTACAAAATCTCCTTTTTTAACAAGACGTTTACTCATGTGAAGGTACTGTGTAGTATAAGTATCGTTATGCCTAATTTTTACATATTTACCATTACCGCCTCGTCGTGTAGATTCTATAACAGTACCATTAGCCGTTGCCATAATTGGTGTACCTACTGGAGCAGCGAAATCAGTTCCTTTATGTGGACGAACTTTGTACCCATAAACCGCTATTCGTCTTTTTAAATTATATCGTGACGATATTCTACTAAATTGAACTGGTGCTTTTAAGAAAGCCCTTCTTAAATTTTTAGCATCTTCGTTAAAATAATCTACAATTCCTTTTATAGAATCCGTTTCAAACTGAAAGGCATACAGAGATTCACTATTGTGCTCAAAATAAGCAGCCTTTACATTGTGTACACCTGCATAAATTGAATCGTCTATATATTTATCTGTGTAAATAACTTTAAAACGGTCTCCTTTTTGCAATCTTCTAAAATCTATAGTCCATGCATATATATCATCAGCCATTTTATAGGCCAATTTCTGGCTTAATCCTTTTTCCTCTAAGGTCTTTGAAATACTACTTTCTATTACACCTGTAGCTGTTTTTTCAATATAGGTTACTGGTTTTTTATTTGAATATGCGTAGATAGAATCTTTTAAATTTACAACGACATATTTTACTTGATCTGCTTGATAAATAAATGTTTCTGGACTAGGAAGACTATCAGTGGATGATTCTTTTGAAAACAATAAAGTATATGGTTTTCCTGGATGAAGTTTTCTGGTATCAAAACTGTCTTTTGTTTTTTCAGCTATCTGAAAAATCTGTGGATACCCAATATTATTGCGTTGTAAAATCTCGCCAAAACTATCCCCTTTTTGAATAGTATCTCGTTTAACTATGTAGTTATTTATATCAAAACCAAACTCAAGAATTTTTTCTTCTTCTACAATTTCTGCGAGTTCGTTTTCATATTCAATTTCTGCTGAGTTATCCTCTTTGCAAGCAAGAATACTCATAGCAATTACTAGTACTGCGATTAATGTTTTTAATTGCATTAATTAAGCTAATTATAAATTATTTCCCCAATTTTCTATTTCTTCTTTACTCCATAATTCTGGAAAGAAGATACGCTTTTGATATTTTGGATGCATGTATTTTTTCCAATCACTTCCGCCTGTAGCTTCACCATCACCAATACCACTATCTATATAATGTTTTGCTGCATTATAATGACACATTACCCATGATACATTTACTGTATAATCGTAATGACGCATAGCTTTTACTAACTCCTCATTTTTTTGATCTTTTTCTGGAAGTTCTTTAAAGCGTGACCAAAGGTTTTTAGTGTTATATGTTTCCATAAATCTTAAAAACTCATCTTTATAACGTTTCTCAAAATTAACTAAAAGGGTAGATTTCTTTCCGGTTTTATGATCTTTTCCTGCGGCTTGCCAATATAAATGCTCAAATGCATGCATAAAAGGCGTGTTTCTATCTATATCCTTTCTAAACCTATAATCAATAAGATTAATTAATTCGGTTGATGCAAACTCTACAAGTCTATACTGTGCACTTTGAAATCCACTAGCTGGTGTAAGTGTATATCTAAACTTCATATACTGCTCTACTTCCATGCCTTCTCTCATAATATTAAAAGAAGTTGATAACATATCAAAATAGCGACTAATACGCATTAGTTTACTTTCAAAAAAAGTAACATCTAAATCTTCCTTTTCTGCTACCTGAGAAATTTCCCAGAGTATCATTTTAAAAATTAGCTCATTAATTTGGTGATACGCAATAAACACCATCTCATCAGGTAGAGTTGTACGCTGAATTTGAAGATTTAACAATGCATCTGTTTGTATGTAGTCCCAATACGTTATAGGCTTACTATATAATAAACCATGTAAATGGTCGTCGGTGTCTTGATCTATTTTTTCGTACTTCTCTTGAAGTGCTTTTATAACCTCATCATAGTTAGGTTGATCTGTCATATTATCAATAATATCTTAGAATTCTATTTTAAAAGAGTGCTTTAAACCTTTAAACTCTATAAGATCTGCACGTAAGGAACCTACTGCCAAATCTGCTTTAATTTTTAAAGGAATTTTATTCTTATCTGCACTTACCCAAAGGGTTAAACTTTCTTCTTCTTTAAACACTCGGCCAGCCATTACATAAGGTCTAAACTTAAGCGTTTTTACTTTTACATCAGATCCGTTAACGTCTACCTCTATCGTTTCTCTACCTAAAAACTTTAGTTTAAAACCATAGTTTTCTTCATCAAAAAACATGTTTGTTTTAATCTCATCACCTGTTCTTAAAGCATCTATATCAATCTTATTTCTTAGATAATAATACATAGACACCATATCCTGAACATCTTGTTCAGTAGTAACAGTGGTTACTTTCTTTTTCTTTTTATTATAAACCTCGGCTTTCTGTTTAACATGATCAAATTTTATTTCAATATCCTTAGTATGTCCACCTTCATCAATTTTACGAATAAACTTGTATGGTACTCCTGTGTCTTTATCAAAATAACTTTCGTAACGATCCTTTACTTTAAAAAACCATTTTATTGCACCTGTTGTCCACCCTTTGCCAACAACATGAAAAACTTCTTTTCCATCTAAATTGGTTTCTTTTACTGACATTGTAGCGTTTCCTGCTTTTACAAAGCCACTATAACTCATTTCAAATTTAAACCACTCTCCTTCTTGAAAAGAGGATTCCTTTTCAAGGTCTGAGGCCTGAAATCCAACAAAAAATAATATGATTGTAAATAAATATTTCATGTGTTTTATGTTTTAATATTTACGGTCACATGTGATTTCTATAAATCTTTTACCATCAGCACTTAATACTTAAGTCTCAAAGCATAAACTTTATAGATTGTAAATATAATTAATGTAACGCATTTTTTGTGTTACAATTATCTTAAATACAATTACTATTCCAAATATTAGAAACAGTTAAAAAACTAAAAACACCTCTTGATATTTAACCAAATCAATAAAAACTTATTTAAGTCAGTTTATAGCGTACCTCTTTTAGCTTGTTCGCGCTCAATAGACTCAAATAAGGCCTTAAAATTACCTGCACCAAATCCACGTGCTCCCATTCTTTGTATTATTTCAAAAAACAAAGTTGGCCTGTCTTCTACTGGTTTTGTAAATATTTGAAGTAAGTAGCCTTCTTCATCTGCATCTATCATAATACCTAAGCCTTTTAAGGTTTCAATATCTTCTCTTAATGCATGACTATGCTCTTCTAAACGACCTGGTACAGCGCTGTAGTATTCTTCTGGTGGTGTAGATAAAAATTCTACACCTCTAGATTTTAATTGCGAAACTGTTTTAATAATATCATCTGTTGCTACAGCGATATGCTGTACTCCTGCGCCTTCGTAAAAGTCTAAATATTCTTCAATTTGAGAACGCTTTTTACCTTCTGCTGGTTCATTAATAGGAAATTTAATTCTACCATTTCCATTACTCATTACCTTACTCATCAATGCTGAATATTCTGTATGAATCTGTTTATCATCAAAAGACAAGAAATTAACAAAGCCCATAACATCTTCATACCATTTTACCCAAGTATTCATTTCACCCCAACCAACATTACCAACCATGTGGTCTATATACTTTAAGCCTGCTGGTTCTGGATTGTAATCACTTTTCCACGCTACAAAACCTGGCATAAATGCGCCTTTGTAGTTTTTACGCTCCACAAACATATGTACTGTTTCTCCGTAAGTATATATACCTGCTCTAACGACTTCACCAAATTCGTCTTTTTCTACAGTAGGTTCCATATACGATTTTGCACCTCGCTTTGTAGTTTCTTCATAAGATTTACGCGCATCCTCTACCCAAAGTGCAACTACCTTTACGCCATCACCATGCTTAACGATGTGGTTATTAATTTCTGATTTACTATTTAATGGTGTGGTTAAAACTAATCGGATTTTATCTTGCTTTAAGACATAACTTACCGAATCCGTAGAACCCGTCTCCAACCCTTTATATGCATACGACTGAAAACCAAATGCGGTTTTATAAAAATGTGCAGATTGCTTGGCATTACCAACATAAAACTCTACATAATCTGTACCTAAAAGCGGTAGGAAATCTTGAGCGTCTTCAAATATTTTTTCTAAACCGTAGTTAACGTTTTCTATTTCTTTAGTCATAATTTTATATTTTAAAAATTATATGCTTTTTAATTATCTTATTAGTTTTTTAATCTATTATATAGAATCTACTTCAGATTCTAGAATGTAATCGTCTTCCTCCCAATCTTCAATACTATCTGTTTCGTATTCATAATGAAAGTCATCTTCTTCGTAATTTCCACTTCTTATACCATCTAACACTGCTGAGGATATTATGGTTCCGTAAAAAATTAATGCAGCGAAAGCAACAAGAAAAATTATTCCGTTTAAAATAACCGCTATTATATTTAAGATTTTGGCAGTATTAACATTGCTTAGTGATTGTGGATCATAGGCTTCAGGATTATTATGAAAATCTCTAATACTTTTATTAGCCGTTACTAACCCAATTATTGCCATAACAAGCGGAACAATTGCCGTTACACCATAACAACAGCAACCCACTAAACCAATAATCAATGCCAATACGCCTAAAATAAGAGATAATGGATCAGCCGATAATTTATTTTTATACATTTATTTTTTCTTTTAATGCTCTAACCACGATTTATAATAATCCTCATCTGCAATTTTCATTGCCTCTTCCGTAACTTGTAATGGCTTAAAAGTATCTACCATAACAGCCAATTCATCTGTTTTTACTTTACCAATACTACGCTCCATAGCGCCAGGATGTGGACCATGAGGAATACCTGCTGGATGCAAAGAAATATGACCTGCAGCAATATCGTTTCTACTCATAAAATCGCCATCTACGTAATACAATACCTCATCACTATCTATATTACTATGGTTGTAAGGAGCTGGCACAGCTAATGGATGATAATCATATAATCTTGGTACAAAGCTACAAATTACAAAGGCATCAGTTTCAAAAGTTTGATGCACAGGTGGTGGCTGATGCACGCGTCCTGTTATGGGTTCAAAATCGTGAATTGAAAAGGCATAAGGATAATTGTAACCGTCGTAACCTACAACATCAAAAGGATGCGAGGCATAGACCATATCAAAAATATCGCCTTGTTTTTTTATTTTAATTAAAAAGTCGCCAGATTCGTTATACGTCTCTAACTCTTGTGGCTGACGTAGATCGCGCTCACAAAATGGGGAATGTTCTAATAATTGTCCAAACCAATTTCTGTAACGTTTTGGTGTATAAATTGGTCTACGAGATTCTACAATAAACAGGCGATTGTCTTCTGTATCAAAATCGAGTTTATAAATCACACCTCTTGGCACTAATAAATAATCGCCATATTTAAAATCTAAGTTCCCTAAGTGTGTTCTTAATTTCCCAGTGCCTTTATGAATAAAAATTAACTCGTCTGCATCTGTATTTTTGTAAAAATAATCTCGTGTTGATTCTTTTGGTGCTGCCAATATAATATGACAATCACTGTTAGTGAGCACAATTTTTCTACTCTCTAAATAATCGTTTTCTGGCTTTGTTTTAAAACCATGCAAACGATACGATTGCATATTATTTGCTTTCGCAATTTTAGGTGCAACACTATATTGTTTTTTTATGTCTTTTACTTGTGTTGGGCGTTGCTCATGATAACTGTTGGTTGACATGCCGTCAAAACCAATGGTACCGAATAATTGCTCGTAATAGAAATCGCCGTTTGGTTTTTTAAACTGTGTGTGACGTTTTGGTGGAATTTTCCCTAATTTATGATAGAATGGCATTTGCTTTTTGTTTAAAGTTCAAAGTTGATCTTATTATTAACTGTGGTAATTTACAGTTAACTATAGACTACATCTAAAGGTACAAAATTTGTAGAGATTCCTGTCTTCACAGGAATTAGGCGTGCTATTCTGGATTCCTCTTAATAAGGAAGTGTAAGTGAAGTTTTATGTTTTGCCAGAATGGTTTCATGTTTTACAAATATCGAAAAATTATTTGAGATACTGAAACGAGATAAAAGGGGGTAGTATAAATCTTTACAAAAAAATTTTATTAAACTCCAAACAGAAAACTGTTAAAGTTTAAGTTTTGTTAATGAGCTGATTACGGTTTTCCCGTAATTGAAAAATTTTTAGAAAATTCTCACATTTCCTTTGGTCGTTTCTATTTTTTTTTTTTTTAGATTTACAAAGTTGCAAGCATGATTATAAGATATTTAGAAGTTACTTATATAATTGCAAACAACAAAAATGTTAACATATAGCTTGTGCTAGCTTTTTTAATTTTATCCCTTAAAAATTATAATAATAGCGCAAAAATAACTTCTGCATCTCATACCCTTAATATGAGACAACAAATAACTTCTAAATTTAAAAAACTTCTATTTCCTAAGTTTTAGGGCAAATTTATTAATTAATCAACCTGTCTATAAAAAAATGTGATGGGTTTAAAATCTTAAATTATGAAGAAAAAAGTATTTAGCCTTATGGCTGTGGTAATGTTTATGAGCACAATAGTAAGTGCAACTCCAAAAGTAAAGTTCGAAGAGTTTGGAAGGGCATCTGATTGCGCAAGGTATTGGAGAAATGCAATACTAACTTTAGCAGCTAACAATGGAGCCGATGCTAATACAGATATGATAAATCCAACTATGAGTTATATGGAAGCTTATATGATTGGTTATAATGGCTGTCTAAATGATTAAGACAAAATATTTGTCAATATTTATTTTGACCTTGTATATGAGCATTCAAGGTCAAAATAATAAATGCGGAGAAGTTACTTACGAAGTAACTTATGACAACACATTAATTTCATTAGATAGCGAGTTTGGAGATAAAGAAGGAATTGAAGGTGCAAACAAACTAATTAGTGACGCAGAAAGTATTACTGCTACATTAAGTTTTAATGAAAATGAATCTTCCTATTCGACCGATAAAAAACTAAATATTGACAAAGAAGGAGGAATAAATATTACCTTTTTATTTGCTGGTGGAAATAATGTCTTTTATCACTCTAAAGATTCTTTAAGTTTACTTCAATCAAATTCTTCACTTGGCAAGACATATCTCATAAAACGTGATGCGCCTAAATGGATTATAACTAAAGAAACAAAAAAAATTGATGACTTAACCTGTTATAAAGCATATACCATTAAATCTAACAATAAAAATGATGATGAAAATATAACTGATAAAATTGGTGCAATAGCCTGGTTTTGCCCAAGTATTCCATTAAGTTATGGTCCTGTAGAATTTTTTGGTTTACCAGGATTGATTATTGAATTGAAATATTCAAAGATGACTTACATTGCAAAAAAAATTAAAATAAACAAAAAAAATGTTCGTGTCGAAAAGCCAATTGATGCAGAAATTATAACCATTAAGGAGTTTAATCTTTTGGCTAAGAAAAAAGTTCCCTCATTTTTTGATAATTAAAAATTTAAATAACAATTTATTTTATTTGTCAATCCTACTTATTAAAGTAGGGTTTTCTTCTATGATTAATGCTCAAGAAATCCAAGTTACAGGCAAAGTAACTGACTCATCTCAAAACCAACTTCCCTATGCTAATATCCTTGCTGTACCAAATACCGAGAATCAGGAAATAAGATTTGCCATTACAGAAAAAGACGGCAGCTATAAATTAAGCTTAGTAAAAAATATTTCTTACGACATAACAGTTAGTTATTTGGGCTATAAACCCAATATTCATTCCTTAATTTCAATCAACCAGGATTTAATTAAAAATTTTGTTTTAATCGAAAAACCAAACCAATTGGATGAGGTTACTATCAATTATATACCACCAGTTGTAGTAAAAACAGATACTACTACCTATGATATAACAAAATTTGTAACTGGCGAAGAACGTAAACTACGAGATGCCTTAAAAAAATTACCTGGTGTAGAAGTAGATAGGGAAGGTAATGTAATGGTACAGGGTAAAAAAGTAACCAAAGTCTTAGTAGAAAATAAAACCTTTTTTACTGGCAACAGTAAACTCGCTGTAAATAATATACCTGCAGATGCTGTAGAAAAAGTAGAGGTCTTAGACAACTATAATGAGGTTGCCATGCTTAAAGGTTTGCAAAACTCTGAGGATATGGCAATGAATATATTACTAAAAGAAGATAAAAAGAAGTTTGTGTTTGGCGATATTGAGGTTGGTGCTGGTATTAAGGAACGTTACCTTGTGCATCCTAATCTTTTTTATTATAGCCCAAAAACGAATCTAAACTTTATTGGAGACTTAAATAACCAAGGTATAAAAAGCTTTAGTTTCAGTGATTACTTAGAGTTTGAAGGAGGTTTTGGCAAACTCTTAGATGATGCTGGTAGTTATTTTAGTCTTTTTAATAGTGATTTTGCGCAATACCTCAACAACCAAGATTTTACAGATAATATTAACCAATTTGGCGCTTTAAATATTAGGCAGTCGGTTTCTAAACATACAGATGTTAGTGGGTATTTAATTACCTCTAACTCTAAAACGCAAACAGCAAGTAACACTTTAAATACTTACCAAAATATTAGCGACCCTTTTACAGAAGATAGAACGGTTACTAACAACCTAAACAACTTTTTTACCATTGGTAAACTAACCATAGATTATGACCCAAGTTATAAAGAAGACTTTGCGTATAATGCTTTTGTGAAAGTGACCAATAATGATAGTTATGGCTTAATAAATACTATAAGCTTAGATGATATTAATAATATTACTACACTAACTGATGTCACCTCTTTTAATCTAAAACAAAATATAAGTTATAGCCGTAAACTATCAAAAGTACATACAGCTACTTTAGAAGCTACTTATAATTTTCAGAATGACAAACCATTAACAGAATGGCTGACTAATCAGCAAATATTGCAAGGTTTAATTCCTTTAGAAGATGAAAATGTGTTCAATATTCTGCAGACTAAAACTTCTAAATCGCATAATTTTAATGCCATTGTTAAAGATTATTGGGTGCTTAATAACTTTAATCATCTTTATACAAGTGTTGGTGTTAATTTATCATTTAATGACTTCTTTAATAAAGATGTACAGTTACTAAATGATGGAAGTGTCAATAATTTTAGTTCTGCTGGTTTTGGTAATGACTTTAAATACAGTTTCGCAGATACGTATTTAGGCTTAGAATATAAATTTCAGGTTGGTATTGCTACTTTTAAGCCTGCACTATTTTATCATGGTTATCTATGGAGCACACAACAGTTTGAGAACGCAGAAACATTTTCTAAAAATTTGTTTTTACCACAATTTACAACCAAAGTAGATTTTAATAATAGTGAGAAACTAAATTTTAGGTATAAACTTAATGCGCGTTTTCCTGGTATTAACCAATTGGCTAATAATTTTCTATTATCTAGTTTTAATAGCGTTTACAAAGGGAATAGCGACTTAGAAAATCAATTGTATCATTCCGCAACCCTTAGTTACTATAAATTTAGTTTATTTAGAAACTTAAATTTTAACCTTAATACTAGTTTTAACAAACGTACAAAAAGCATAAAAACAGTTACAGAACTCAATGGTATAGAATCCTTTAATACAGCAATTATGTTTAATCAACCAGAACATAATTGGACCGTTAGTGGACGTGTTTCAAAAAAGATAAAAAAAATACGTTATAACTTGAGTGGTCGTTATAGTTATAATGATGTTTATCAAATCTTAAATGAGGACACCAATCTTAATATTTCAAAATCTATATCCTCAACGGTTGGTATTGAAACGTTTTTTAAAAATCATCCCAATATAGAAATTAATTACACTAAAGATTTCAGTAATTATAAAGCTTCTAACAACACGTCTAAGTTTGAAAACGACAAATTAGAAATCATTCTAGAATACGATTTTTTACAAGACTTTATCTTTAAGGCAGACTACACCTTTGATAATTACAACAATAAAAATCAAAGTATTAACAACACTTTTGATACTGCAAATGCATCCCTATTTTACCAAAAAGAAGATAGCCCTTGGGGTTTTGAGATTAATGGGACTAATTTATTTGATGTAACATTTAAACAACAAAATTCATTTAATTCTTATCTTATACGTGATAACAAAACATTTGTATTACCTAGAATTTTGATGTTTAAGATTAGTTATAATCTTTAGTGAGATGCTGAAAACAAGTTCAGCATGACAAAACATTCTTTTTATTAAAACCAAAACCCAAGATTAAAATACCAATAGGCATTACCAGTTTCTGGTGAATAAGAATACTTCCCTTCTAATGGCCCAATAAATGTTTCGAGGGAATAGCCTAAAGCGTAACCTGTGTAATCTGGAGATGAGAAAAACTGACCTGTTTCAAACAAATCATCATCAATATTAGCAAAATTAGCTGCACCAAGGATATGATGCCCTTTATGAAATTCGTAATCTAAGGTAAAGGTAGATTTTACAAAACTATTACCTATAATGGAGATAAAATCATAACCATAAAATGAATAGAAGTTACTTATAAAATTGGCGCCATAACCTCCAAAGGCAAAATCTAAAGTATTCGTAGATTTATTTCCTATTTTAAATCCGCCATTAACTTCTGTTTTCAAGGCTAGTTTATCATTAAAACTAAAGGCATATCCTAAATCTGCTTTAGCTATAGAAAACTCATTAAAGTCCTTATTAAAACCATAAGCATTTAAGTACAAATGAAAATTAGCATTAACATAAAATCCACTTTTTGGGAAATGCGCATTGTCATAATCATCATACAGCAAATTACCATAAACACTAAAGTAGTTTGTGTTATCAAAAGTTATCCTATCAGATTGATCATCTTCCGTAATAGTTTCAGATGTAATTTTAAAACGACGATGCTCTCCTCCTAAACGTAAAGCAAAATCTTTCTGAAAAATAGTTTGTAAAAACAATTGGTTTGTAAAATCTGACGCTCTAGCATCTAATTTATTTACCCCTTCTAATAATGGCGAATCTTCATCTAGAGCTAAAGATGGACTAATGCTCTTACGAAATTGGTTATAACGCGATTTTGCTCCTAAACTTATATAATACCCTTTATCTATAAAGTAATCGAAATTATACCTCGAATTATCGCCTAGAATAATATCCAAAGAAGCAATATCATTACTAAACAACAACTTTTTCTTTGTTAAGTTGGCTAATATGGCACTTTTGTAAAGTTCATCGAAATGTATACCTAATCGAAGAAAGGTAGATGTTTGCGACTCTATTACTTTCCCTGCAAAATTATACTCGCCTTCATTTTCTGTTGGCTCTAAATGATATCTAAATGTATCAAAATTATTTGTAGCAATAAGACTGCTTATACCATCCTTAAAATCTTTATAACTTATTTTCTCATTACCTTTTAATTTTAGTTTTCCAATTAAATAAGATCTTGTATAACGTTCATTACCGTCTAAACTAACCTTATTTATTTTAAGACTATCCAATACAGTTAATTCTTTATACTCTCTAGTTTTTACCTGTTGTCTTTTTACTTCTTCTAGTTTTAAAAGCTGAACTCTTGCCGCTGCCTCTCCATTACTTATTATATTTTCGCCTTCATTAAATGAAATTACGGAATAATTAGTAATATCTGGTTTAACAATAACATCTGCTAACTTCGATTTAGTTCTCATAGCATTAATGGTTCTAAAATTACTAATCTGAAATAAAATATCTGGAGCAGATTTTAATAATTTCCGATCCTTTAAACCGTCTTGCACGTCAACTCCAATAATTATATCCATGCCTTTTGCACGTAATTCTTCAACTGGAAAATTATTTGTTACACCTCCATCCACAAGAATCCTATCGTCTATTATAACGGGCTGAAACAAGGATGGTAATGCTGCACTAGCTGAGACTGCTTCTGCCAATTTGCCTCTTTCTAGAACAAGAGATTCACCTGTTTCTATATCTGTAGCAATACAAAAAAATGGAATTGGTAATTTGCTAAAATCCTCAGTAGAATCAACAGGAAGCATTAAATGATACAAAAGATTATACACATTTTGACCACGAGATAATGCAGACGGCAGACTAATTTTAAAATTATCAAATGGCAAGGTTACTGCGTATTTCTCAGCATTTTCTCTCTCATAAAATGATTTAGAACCTCTAGGAAATGAGTCATTAATTAACTCATCAAAATTTTGAGCCTCGAACATTACTTCTAATTGCTTACCAGAATATCCCGACGCATACAATGAGCCAATAATGGCTCCCATACTTGTACCTGCAACGTAATCTACTTTTATACCTAAGCTATCAATAACCTTTAAAACACCAATATGTGCAAAACCTTTAGCTCCTCCTCCACTTAACACCAAACCTACTTTGGGTTCTTTTTTAACTATAGAATCCTGAGCATTTACATTTAAAAAAGCCGTAAGTAATATGAATAATATAAGGTATTTTATTTTCATTGATTATAAACCGATTGATTATTCACGGTAGGGTTTTACTAGTTACAATTTATTCTTTATGGTAATAATTATAAACTTTATTTGCGCGAGAAACGCCTACTATGGCCTCTAACTCGTCTACTTTTGCATTAGCGATACGCTTAACGGTTTTAAATTGCTTCATTAAATCTATAATGGTTTGCTCTCCTATACCAGGTATGTTCTCCAACTCAGTTGTTAGCGCTCCTTTGCTTCTTCTATTTCTGTGATGTTCTATACCAAAACGATGCGCTTCGTTTCTTAATTGTTGAATTATTTTTAATGTTTCACTTTTCTTGTCTAAATACAATGGAATTGGATCATCTGGATAAAATAATTCTTCTAATCGTTTGGCTATACCAATAATAGCAATTTTACCTCGCAATCCTAAAACATCTAAACTTTTTAACGCTGATGATAATTGGCCTTTTCCTCCATCGATAATAATCAATTGTGGTAATGGCTGCTCTTCTTCAACTAAGCGTTTATAACGTCTATAAACAACTTCTTCCATAGACGCAAAATCATCTGGGCCTTCAACTGTTTTTATAATAAAGTTACGATAATCTTTTTTGCTTGGTTTTCCGTTTTTAAAAACCACACAAGCAGCAACCGGATTTGTACCTTGTATATTAGAATTATCAAAACATTCGATATGTCTTGGCTCTTCAGACAAACGCAGATCTGCTTTCATTTGAGCCATTATTCTATTAGCGTGCCTATCTGGATCCACAAGTTTTACTTGCTTAAATTTATCCATCCTAAAATATTTGGCATTTCTAAGTGATAAATCTAGGATGCTTTTTTTATCGCCAAGTTTTGGGATTGTAACCTTTATATCATCTCCCAAATTAACTTTAAAAGGCACGTATATTTCCTTAGATCTTGAATCAAAACGTTGTCTTATTTCTGTAATTGCTAACTCTAATAATTCTGCATCAGATTCTTGCAGTTTTTTCTTCAATTCTAGCGTATGAGACCTTATTATAGAGCCATAACTTAGCTGTAAAAAATTAACATATGCATACGTCTCATCACTAACAATAGAGAATACATCTACATTACTGATTTTAGGATTTACAATAGTTGATTTGGCTTGGTAATTTTCTAGTACCTCAAGTTTTTCTTTAATTTTTTGAGCATCTTCAAACTGCATAGCTTCTGCATGACGCCTCATTTGTATTTTAAATTGTTGTAAAGAATCTTTAAAATTTCCTTTTAAAATCTCTCTAATAGCAATGATATTTGCCTGATATTCTTCCTCAGTTTCATAACCCTCACAAGCACCTTTGCAATTACCTAAATGATACTCTAAACATACTTTGTATTTGCCTGCTTCTATTTTTGCTTCAGATAAATCATAATTGCAAGTGCGTAGTTGATATAATCCTTTTATTAATCCTAAGAGTGTTTTTACCGTTTTCATGCTGGTATATGGTCCAAAATATTCTGATCCATCTTTTATAACACGTCTAGTTGGAAAAACTCTTGGAAAACGTTCTTTCTTTATACAAATCCACGGATAAGATTTGTCATCTTTTAATAGAACATTATACTTTGGTCTATACTTTTTAATGAGATTATTCTCTAGAAGTAAAGCGTCATTTTCAGTCTCTACAACAATATGTTTTACTGACGCTATGTTTTTTACAAGAACACGTGTTTTACCATAATCGTGGTGTTTATTAAAATAACTGCTTACACGCTTTTTTATATCTTTAGCCTTACCAACATATATTATGCGCTCATCTGCATCAAAATATTGATACACACCAGGTTGATGAGGAAGGGTTTTAATTTGTATTTCTAAAGGAGAATCTGGCATATAACCAAAGGTAAATAAAACTTATAAGTTAAGAGTTACAAGTACTTAAAGTTATTATATCTTGCGCCTCTTTTTTATATAATTAAGTTATGACAAAAAAAATCTTAGGACGTGTTGATAGAGTTAATTTTCCGGATTTACAGCTTAACAATATTGATATTAAAATAGATACTGGCGCATATACGTCTGCCATTCATTGCTCTAAAATCAGAGAAGTAGATGGTAAACTATATTGTATTTTTGATAGTAATAGGCATCCAAACTTTAAAAGCGATGAAGTTGTTTTTAACACCTATACATATACGGATGTAAAAAGTAGTAATGGGCACAAAGAAAACCGATACAAAATTAAAACTACCGTTATATTCTTTGGAAAAACTTATAAGATTAACTTAACTTTAAGCACTAGAGACGATATGAAGTTTCCTGTTTTAATTGGTCGTCAATTTTTAAAACTAAAATTTATGGTCGATGTTGATTTAGAAAACCAATCCTTTAAAAAATCCTTTATTAAATGAACATTGTAATTCTTTCTAGAAACCCTGAACTTTACTCGACAAGACGGCTTGTTGAAGAAGGCGAAAAAAGAGGTCATTCTATAGAAATAATAGACCCCTTAAAATGCGATATTATAATAGAAAAAGAAAAGCCAACTATTTATTATAGAGATAGATATCTCGATTATGTTGATGCCATTATTCCTAGAATTGGAGCTTCTGTAACGTTTTATGGTTGCGCTGTTGTACGTCAATTTGAAGAAATGGGTGTATTTACCATTGCATCCTCTGAGGCTATTTTAAGATCTAGAGATAAACTAAAAAGTTTACAACGGCTAAGTAAAGCCGGAATTGGAATGCCAAAAACTGTTTTTACTAATTACTCTAGAGATGTAGAAGAGGTTATTGAGCATGTTGGCGGAACACCAGTAATTATTAAGTTACTAGAAGGTACACAAGGTCTTGGTGTTGTTTTAGCAGAAAGTAAAAACGCTGCTGAATCCGTTTTAGAGGCGTTTAATGGCTTACAAGCTAGAGTCATTGTACAAGAATTTATAAAAGAAGCTAAAGGCGCAGACTTAAGAGCTCTAGTTGTAGATGGCCAGGTTGTTGGCGCTATGAAACGCCAAGGTAAGGAAGGTGAATTTAGATCTAACTTGCATCGTGGTGGATCTGCTAATATTATAAAACTAGACCAAGACGAACTAAAGCTAGCGATGAATGCTGCGAAGGTTTTAAAACTCCCTGTTTGTGGTGTAGACATGCTACAATCTGCTCGTGGTCCTTTATTATTAGAAGTGAATTCCACACCAGGACTAGAAGGTATTGAAGGTGCAACACATAAAAATATTGCTAGAGCTATAATTACATTTATAGAACGTAGTAAAAACTAAAATTTTACCAATAATTAAATATGAGCCAAAAAGACATACTTCATATATTAGGTAAAGAAGTGGCATTAGGCGAAAGCGCTCAAGTGAGTTTTAATGTCGCAAAACTGCATACGCAGAATACTATTGATGTTCCTGTAATTATTGAACGGTCTAAAAAACCAGGACCTACTGTTTTAATTACAGCTGGTATTCATGGTGACGAAGTGAATGGTGTAGAAATAGTACGTCAAATTATTTCTAAAGGTATTAACAAACCAAAAAGAGGTACAATAATCTGTGTGCCTGTGATTAATGTTTTTGGATTTTTAAATATGAATCGTGAATTTCCCGATGGTCGTGATCTCAATCGTGTTTTTCCAGGAATTAAAGGTGGTTCTTTAGCGAGCAGAGTTGCTTTTAAATTGGTAACGGAAATTTTGCCTCATGCAGATTTAGTAATGGACTTTCATACTGGTGGTGCAGATCGCTTTAATGCGGCACAAATTAGAATCATAAAAGATGAAAAAACTTTAGATGAACTGGCTAAAATTTTTGGCGCTCCCTTTATTTATTACTCTAAAAACCTAAGTAAATCTTTTAGAAACACCTGTCACAAATTAGGAATCCCTATTTTATTATTTGAAGGCGGAAAATCTTTTAATATAGACAATACTATCACTAACACTGGTGTAAATGGCGTTAAACGTGTTTTACATCATCTTGAAATGCTTAGCAGTAAATTTAAAGTTTCGCCACCTAAACAAACTTGCATTCATCTGTTAGAAAGCAAATGGATAAGAGCAAAATATTCTGGCATGTTTAAAGCTACAGTTGCTATTAATTCTGAAGTTAAAAAAGGGGATGACTTAGGCAATATTACAGATCCTTATGGTAGTTTTAACCATTTTGTGAAAGCGCCAAATGATGGCTATGTTTTTAATATTAATGAATCACCTATCATCTATCAAGGCGATGCCATTTTTCATATTTCTACAAAAGTAAAAAAGTGACTAAAAAACAATTAAGACTTAAGTATAAAGCGTTACGGCAATCGCTTACAGAATCCGAGATTGATGAGCATAGCATAGCTATAGCCAATCGGTTATTAAATTTAGACATATGGAACAAATCATTCTACCATATCTTTTTAACTATTGAAGAACAAAAGGAAATTAACACTGATTATATCCTCAATATATTGGCTGGTAAAGACAAGCATATTATTATCTCTAAAAGTAATTTTGAAGATTACAGTATGTCGCACTACTTACTAACTGATAGTACGACTATTAAAAAAAACAGTTATAATATTCCAGAACCTATAGATGGCATTCCTATTGCTTCAAACCAATTACAAGTAGTTTTTATTCCACTTTTAGCTTTTGATGAGGTTGGAAACAGAATTGGCTATGGTAAAGGATTTTACGACCGTTTTTTAAATCAATGTCAACCAGAAACTTTAAAAATTGGACTGTCCTTCTTTGAAGTAGAAACCGAAATTTTCAATAGTTCCACAGATGATGTTGCACTAGATTTCTGCATAACACCCAATAAAATTTACAAATTTTAACATATTTTTTATCGTCGAAATGCACTTTAATTAGATTAAGTGTAAAATTGTTGTATATTGCAATACGAAAAAATACATTTCTTTAAAATTTAAGTTGTAGAATGCTGGAATCTGACCTGACACAACATATTATCTCTAGCAGAAAACTAGAAGAGGACAATTTCTATTACCGAGAATCAGCTCTAATGACCTCTACAGGAAGTTGGTACATAGATTTTGTTAACAAAAAAAGTTACTGGGATGATATTACTAGAAATTTATTAGAATATCCAGTAGATTTTGTTCCTTCGCTAAAAATAGCGATGACTTTATATGCAGAAGAACATCATAGTTTTATTGCCAATACATTTAAAGAATGTGCAATTTCTGGTATTCCTTTTGATACAGAAGTATTAATGTTAACGGCCAACAAAAGAAAGTTTTGGGCGAGAGCAATTGGTAAACCGGTATATAATGACGATCAAAAAATTATTGGTGTACGCGGAATCTTTCAAGATATAGACTACATTATACAAAAGGAAATTAATTTAGAGAAAGCCTCAGAAATTGTGGCGTCTCAAAACTCTAGATTATTCAATTTTGCTCACATTGTTTCACACAACTTAAGATCACATTCTAGTAATTTAACGTTAATAGTTCAACTTATAAACGATTTAAATACAGTAGAGGAAAAACTAGAACTGCTTGATAATATTTCTCATGTTTCAGAGAGTCTAAATACTACTATAGAACATTTAAACGAAGTGGTTTCTATTCAAACCAATTCTAACCAGCTTAAAGTTGAAGTTAATTTTGCCGATACTTTAGAGCAAGTTACAACATCAATTAATCAAATTATTGACAATAATAATGTAACAATAAATGCTGATTTTAGCAAAGCAGAATTTATTAAGTATATTCCCGCATATTTAGATAGTATTTTTTTAAATTTAATCACTAATGCTATTAAATATAAACACCAAGACAGAGATCCAGTAATTAATATCTCTGCATCTAGAGACTATAAAAATTATGACCGTGTAGTTTTAAAAATCTCTGATAACGGTTCTGGTATTAACATGAAGAAGTTTGGAGACAAAATTTTTGGTATGTACAAAACGTTTCATTATAATGAAGACGCTAGAGGTATAGGCTTATTTATAACTAAAAACCAAATAGAGTCATTAGATGGCGAAATACAAGTAGAAAGTGAACTAAATATCGGTACAACCTTCACAATTAAATTTTAAATAACATGAAGAATAAAATAAAACTCGCTTGTATAATTGATGATGACAAAATCTATGTGAATTTGGTTAAAAAAATCATTGAGACTAAAAAACTCTGTGATCACTTACTCATATTTAAAGATGGAAAAGAAGGAATCGATTATTTTGAAACCTTACTTCAAAACTTTAAAGAAGAACAAATACCAGAAGTGATTTTACTCGATCTAAATATGCCAATTATGGACGGATGGGAATTTTTAGAGCGTTTCACAAAAATTAAAAATAAGTTTAATAACCCAATTACACTATATGTGGTTAGTTCTTCCATTAACGCAATAGATATAGACAAAGCTAAATCATTGTCTACAGTCCATAATTACCTTGTAAAACCTGTAAGAATAGATGAATTAGAAGCTGTATTTAATAAAACAGCATAATTTATTTAAATGCCTTTTTATTAAATACAATTAAAATCCCAATTCCCGTGCTTATTGCAACATCTGCGATGTTAAAAACAGGATCGAAAAACGAAAAGTATTTACCACCAATTAAAGGAATACCTTCTGGTAAAACACCACTCCACAAAGGAAAATATAACATATCTACTACATTACCATGAAAAACACTTTCATAACCACCATCTGCTGGTAAAAAAGTAGCAACCTGCATAATACTATCACTAAATAAAAATCCGTAAAACACAGAATCTAATATATTCCCTAAAGCACCAGCAAATATTATAGAAATAGCGAATACTAAAGTCTTAGATTTCTTCTTTTTTATAACATCTAGCAACCAAAAGGCAATACCTGTAACGGCTATAATTCTAAACAAAGTTAAAATAAGCTTTGCAGAACGGTCTGAAATTAAGGTTGTGAAATCGCTCAATTTTGTTCCCCAAGCCATACCATCATTTTCTATAAATGCAATATGAAACCATGAGAATACTTTAACATCCTCACCTAATTGAAAATGAGTTTTGATGTAGATTTTACTGATTTGATCAATCAGTAGAATTAAAACGATGAGAATTGAGGCTTTTTTTAAGGACATATTTAAAAATAATGAAAGGCAAAAATAAAGGATTATTCCTGTTTAAGCACTGTAATATCACCATGAATTGAAATCAATGTCCAAATAGAAATTTTACTAAAAAATGTATCTAAATCTATTTCTCCATGATTAGAATTTGCTTCAATTGTAGCATTATTAGTAGTAACGCGAATATTTCCTTCCAACGTATTCACAGTTGCTGTTTTAACCTTTCCTTTTAAAAACCTCTACCATAGTACTGAGCTTCATGTTCAAAGATGTTATCATAATGAGTCTCTGCTTTATTAGCTTCAAAAATATAAAGTGGTCTTAAGATTAAATAATGATATTCCGTATATAAATGTTCGTTTAACCATTTAACCGTTTTGTTTTCTGCAGACCATTTCGTTAATGGCTTATTAAGATAAGTGTTGAAAATAGAAAAGTCATTAGATTGATATAAGTGTATTATTTCGTGTACATTAATATCTATTTGATTTAAATATGATTTATTAAAAACCATATAGCCAGCGGTAGCAGAAGCCACAATTTCGTCATAATTACTATTTTCTAATCTTCGATTAATTGAATAAACAAACTCACCAACACGCAGACTATGTTTTAATTCAAATTTATACCTAAATAGAGCATCTACATTATACACAAATGCTACAGGCATCAATTTATACTTTACAGAGAACTCATCCTTTGTATTAAATTCTAGTCTACTAAAACCAATATTTAAGTGCCATTTCTCGTAAAAATTCTTATTTAACGCTGTATTTTCCTTAATAGAAGTGCCAGCCGCATTAATCAATTTAGCCATCCAAAAATATTCCCACTGTTCTTGTCTTCTTGCTTCTCTTAAAACACGCTTACTCTCAAAAGTAATATAACCGCCTAAAGCGCCTTGCCATAAAGATTTTTTAATCACTTTACCTAAAGGCTCATCTGGAGATTTATTGATTATTGCTCCTACAGTACCAAATACAGCTCCAAAACCTACATTGTACAAGGCGGCTTCAGTATCGTTGGCTTGGGCTTTTGTTGTGAAACTTATTAGTATTAATAAAAAAGTTAATATTAAGTTTCTCATATATAATTAGCTATTTACTACTCTAATATCACCATGAATTGACCTCAATATCCAAACAGAAGATGTATTAAAAAACTCATCTAGTTCTATTTCACCATGATTAGAATTTGCTTCAATTGTAGCACTATTAGTAATAACGTGAATATTTCCGTCTAACGTATTTACAGTTGCTGTTTTAACTTTTCCTTTTATATTAAATTGTCCTCGTAATAATTCAACATTTAGCGTATTAAAAGTCCCTAATAAGCTCACAGAGCCAATATCGCTAAGAATATTTACTTTAAGAGATTCAGGAATTTCAAGGTGTAATGTGGCTGCAATTACCTTATGCGCATTACGTTTATCGTCTGGTATTTCTTCTAAGGATACGTGTTCTAAGCTTAGATTTAATGTTGATTTTCCTTCTTTTACAACAATTTGAAAATCATTTTGGTATTCGCCATCTAAAGTTGAAGTAATCTTAATTTGATCTGTTTCTGAAGTTGACACCGAAATATTAAAAATATCATTTCCATTAATAGAAACAGAAGTGATACCATCGGCTTGTATAGTATTCTCTATAACATTCTGAGATTCTATAGCTGTAAGGTTAAATATAAAAAGCAAAAAAAAAGCCATGAAATTAAAATTCCACGGCTTTATGATTTCTGTATTATTCAAAATAAGTCCTCAATTATAGAGATTCCTACCTTCGTAGGAATTGGTTACTGCATATTCTTAGCTTCAATACTTAATGTAGCATGAGGCACTAACTTTAAACGCTCTTTTTTAATTAATTTACCAGTTACACGACATACACCATAAGTCTTATTTTCAATACGAATTAAAGCATTCTTTAAGTCTCTAATAAACTTCTCTTGACGTATAGCCAAAGCCGAATTCGCTTCTTTACTCATCGTCGCACTTCCTTCTTCGAATGCTTTAAATGTGGGTGAAGTATCATCTGTACCATTATTATGGTCATTCATATATGCACTTTTAATTAACTCTAAATCGTGCTCTGCCTTTTTAATTTTATCTAAAACGATAGTTCTAAATTCCTCTAAATCTTTATCAGAGTATCTGCTTGTAGTATCTGTTGCCATATTTTTTAATGTTTTTTAATAAACAATTTAGTATTTACGTTATCGAACGCAATTTCTATACCATTGTCTACGGTGTCCATAATTTTTAAATCTTCAGTTAATGTTTCTGATTTAATATACGCCTCATTTGAAACAATTGCTGCTGCTACTTGAGAATCATTTTGAAGTTGTACGTCAATTCTGTCTGTAACCTCAAATCCTGAATCCTTACGTAAATTTTGAATACGATTTACAAGCTCTCTTGCAATTCCTTCTTTACGTAATTCTTCATTGATTGTAACATCTAAAGCCACAGTTAATGCACCTTCGTTAGCAACAAGCCATCCTTCAATATCTTGCGATGTAATCTCAACATCATCAAGTCCCAAATTAATCTTTTTTCCGTTAACTTCAACGTCAATATTACCGTTTTGCTCGATATTTTTAATGTCATTTGCATCAAAAGCACTTATCGCACTAGCAATCAACTTCATATCCTTACCAAACTTAGGTCCTAAAGCCTTAAAATTTGGTTTTATTTGTTTCACTAATATATCTGAAGCATCCTCTAAAAGTTCAACTTCTTTTATATTTACTTCGTGTTTAATTAAATCTGCAACTGCTTCAATTTCTTCCTTTTGTTGCTGATTATCAACAGGAATCATAATTTTCTGTAACGGCTGACGTACTTTAATTTTCTCCTTAGCTCTTAACGATAATACTAGTGAACATATTGTTTGCGCACTTTCCATTTTTCGTTCTAATACCTTGTCTATAATAGTGGTATTTGCAACAGGGAAATCTGCTAAGTGTACACTCTCAAACGTTTCTTTTTTAGTCACTGCATTTAAATCTAAATACAAACGATCCATAAAGAAAGGTGCTATTGGTGCGCCTAACTTTGCAATGGTTTCAATACATGTATAAAGTGTTTGATATGCCGAAATCTTATCTGTTTGGTAATCGCCTTTCCAGAATCGTCTTCTACTTAAACGTACATACCAGTTACTTAAATAATCTTGTGTAAAGTCTGAAATTGCTCGCGCAGCTTTGGTTGGTTCGTATTCTGCATAATAATCGTCTACTTTCTGAATTAAAGTATTCAACTCAGATAAAATCCAACGGTCTATTTCTGGTCTTTCATTTAAAGCAATATCTGCTTCACTATAATTGAAACCATCAATGTTTGTATACAACGTGAAGAATGAATAGGTGTTATACAATGTTCCGAAGAATTTTCTGCTTACCTCAGCAATCCCTTCGCTATCAAATTTTAAGTTATCCCAAGGATTGGCATTACTAATCATGTACCAACGTGTGGCATCTGCTCCGTATTTAGATAACGTCTCAAAAGGGTCAACAGCATTACCTAAACGCTTAGACATTTTTTGACCGTTTTTATCTAAAACTAATCCGTTTGAAACGACATTTTTGTAAGCCACAGAATCGAAAACCATAGTTCCGATAGCATGCAATGTATAGAACCATCCACGTGTTTGGTCTACACCTTCTGCAATAAAATCCGCTGGAAATGCTTCGTTTTTATCAATAAAGTTTTTATTCTCAAATGGATAATGCCATTGTGCATAAGGCATAGAACCAGAATCGAACCAAACATCTATTAAATCGCTTTCGCGTTTCATGGGTTGACCTGATGTTGAAACTAATACAATTTTATCAACTACATTTTTATGTAAATCGATAGTTTCGTAGTTTTCTTCAGACATATTGCCTACTTCAAACTCCGCAAAAATATCCTCAGACATTACGCCTGCTTCCACAGACTTTGCCATTTCTTCTTTTAACTCAGCAACAGAACCAATACATAATTGTTCTTTTCCATCTTCTGTTCTCCAGATTGGCAATGGAATTCCCCAGAAACGAGAACGCGATAAATTCCAGTCGTTTGCATTTGCTAACCAATTACCAAAACGCCCTTCTCCTGTAGATTTAGGTTTCCAGTTAATCGTGGTATTTAGCTCGTGCATTCTCCCTTTTACATCCGTGATTTTAATAAACCAAGAATCTAATGGGTAGTATAAAATTGGCTTATCAGTTCTCCAACAATTTGGGTAACTGTGCTTATATTTTTCAACCTTAAAGGCTTTGTTTTCTGTTTTTAATTTAATGGCTAATTCAACATCAATAGAACGTTCTGGTGCTTCGCCATCATCGTAATATTCATTCTTTACATATTTACCTGCAAATTCGCCTAATTCTGGTCTAAACTTACCTTGTAAATCTACTAATGGTACTAAATTGCCATTCTCATCTTTAACTAATAATGGTGGAATTTCTGGTGTTGCTTGTTTTGCAACCATAGCATCATCTGCTCCAAAAGTTGGTGCAGTGTGTACAATACCTGTTCCGTCTTCAACCGTTACGAAATCTCCAGAAATTACTCTAAAAGCATCATGAGGGTTATCATTTGGTAAGGCGTATGGTAACAATTGTTCGTATGTGATGCCAACTAAATCTTTACCCACAAAATCTTTAACTACGAAGTAAGGAATCTTTTTATCGCCTTCTTTGTACTCTAGTAATTCTGGCTTTGTTTCAACACGTTTAAATTTTCCATCGAATTGTTTGTTGACTAAATTCTTAGCCAAAACCACATTCATAGGTTTAAATGTATATTGATTATAGGTTTCAACTAAGACATATTCAATCTTTGGCCCAACCGTTAATGCGGTATTACTTGGCAAGGTCCAAGGTGTTGTTGTCCAAGCTAAAAAGAAAATATCGCCTTCATTTTGAAGAAAATCTGGTAACGACTCTGCATTCGCCTTAAACTGTGCTACAACCGTTGTGTCTGTAACATCTTGGTACGTTCCTGGTTGGTTTAACTCGTGCGAGCTTAAACCCGTTCCTGCCTTTGGTGAATATGGCTGAATAGTGTAACCTTTGTAGATTAAATCTTTCTCATAAATCTGTTTTAGTAACCACCAAACAGATTCCATATATTTGGATTTGTAAGTAATATATGGATCGTCCATATCTACCCAATACCCCATTTTTTGAGTTAGGTCGTTCCAAATATCAGTGTAACGCATAACGGCTTTTTTACAAGCTTCGTTATATTCCTCTACAGTGATTTTTTTACCAATATCTTCTTTGGTAATTCCGAGTTCTTTTTCTACTCCAAGTTCAACTGGCAGTCCGTGCGTATCCCAACCGGCTTTACGTTTAACCTGAAACCCTTTCATGGTTTTGTAACGTGGAAAAATATCTTTAATAGCACGTGCTAAAACGTGATGCACACCAGGCAAACCGTTTGCAGAAGGTGGTCCTTCAAAAAACACAAAAGGTGGTTTTCCTTCTCTTGTAGTTACACTTTTATCGAAGATATTATTAGCTTCCCAATAGTTACCGATTTCATCGGCAACGTTTGGCAAGTTAAGTCCTTTATATTCAGGGAACTTTGTACTCATTATTCTGTTTTCTTTTCGAGGTGCGAAATTACAGAATTTTGTGGAAATAGTTAAAGGTTTTATATGCTATGTATAGATTACTAAATTTTTAGGTTTTTAGTTTAAAATATTTGTAGAATAATTGATGATTTTTTGAAGGATAATAAGGATTTACATATATAATGTTCTCTATGCCATCATGGAAATATGTGATTTTTCCATCTTCTATATTTTGAATTCGGGATAATTCAACTTTAGATTGGTCTTTAAAATAGAAATAGTTTTCATCAAAAGTTATGGCTTGTGTTCTGAATAATTTTCTTCCAAAGATGATATAATTGAATGTTCCAAATAAAATTCCGGCAATTATTCCTGGCCAGTCCTTAACCACCAATGAATATGCTATAATGCCAATAGAAGCTGCCAATAAAGCATAACAAATAAATGCGAATAATTGTCCTAATGTAGATGATAGTGGCTTTTTCATCTTCGTGAATTGTAAATAACTGTGAGATTCCTTTTTTCAAAGGAATTTTAAACTAAAAATCCAACCAAATCTTCAATCTTAGAAATCAATTGAATCTTAATAACCGTATTCTTTAAGGCTATTTTATTGTACTTGGAAACAAATATGGTAGAAAACCCTAATTTTTCAGCTTCTAAAATACGTTGCTCTACACGTTGTACTGGTCTTATCTCACCAGATAAACCTACTTCTGCTGCAAAACAAAAATCACTTTGTAATGCTACATCTTCGTTAGAAGACAAAATAGCTGCAACAACGGCTAAATCTATTGCAGGATCATCCACAGTGATGCCTCCAGTAATATTTAAAAATACATCTTTTGCTCCCAAACGGAAACCTGCACGTTTCTCTAAAACGGCTAATAACATATTTAAACGCTTAGCATTAAAACCTGTGGCAGAACGTTGTGGTGTTCCATAAACTGCTGTACTTACCAAAGCCTGTACTTCTATCATTAAAGGTCGTAAGCCTTCTAAAGTTGCAGCGATGGCGTTACCTGAAAGCTCGCCATCTTTTTCTGAAATTAGTATTTCAGAAGGATTAGAAACTTCTCTTAATCCTTTGCCTTGCATTTCGTAGATACCGAGTTCATTAGTAGAACCAAATCGGTTTTTATTAGCTCTTAAAATTCTGAACACATGATTGCGGTCGCCTTCAAACTGCAAAACCGTATCTACCATATGCTCTAAAATTTTTGGACCTGCAATATTTCCATCTTTAGTAATATGACCAATTAATAAAACTGGTGTTGACGTTTCTTTGGCAAATTTTATAAGTTCGGTTGTGCATTCCTTAATCTGAGAAATACTTCCTGCAGACGATTCTATATAATCGCTATGTAAGGTTTGAATTGAATCTATTACCACAATATCTGGCTCTAAAGCTTCAATCTGTTTAAATATATTTTGAGTTTTAGTCTCTGTAAGAATGTAACAATTATTGCTATTAGGATTAATACGTTCTGCACGCATTCTAATTTGCTTCTGACTTTCTTCTCCAGAAACATAAAGTGTTTTGTATTGTAATTTTAAAGCAATTTGAAGTAAAAGCGTACTTTTTCCTATACCTGGTTCGCCACCTAAAAGTGTTAAGGACCCATTAACCATTCCGCCTCCAAGAACACGATTAAACTCGCCATCTTGCATATCTAAACGTGCCTCTTGGGAGGTATCAATTTCATTAATAAGTAATGGTTTTGATACGCGCTTAGTGGTTGTTGTCGGAGTTTTCCAATCGCTTTTTTCAGGTTTCTGAATAACTTCTTCTGCAATGGTATTCCATTCCTTACAAGACGTGCACTGCCCTTGCCATTTTGCATACTGACTTCCACAATTCTGACAAAAAAAAGTTGTTTTTACTTTAGCCATGTTCTTTTGCTGCTTACACAACAATCAATTTTTAAATTAAGAACAGCTAAATTAAAACAATTTTAGTTGATGTCTCTAAACCAAGATATAATTGCCATAATTTTTAATGCCGCTAATTTTGAAGGTAAGTTAAATAACAAGAATTGCTTAGATTTTCTAAATATTGATTCAAAAAAATAATCTGTTGAAGGTGTTTTCTTTTTATTTTTCATCTTCAACCTCCTCCTCTTCTTCGGCATCCTCATCGTCTGTATCGACTAATGTCAATGCAAGTTCATCAATTTTAGAGAAAATAAAATCTCTATTAATATGACTTACATCATTTAAAGTTAATGCATCTTCATAAAGCTTTTTTGCCTTCTTAGTTTTTCCCAATTTTTCAGCAGATTGAGCCAAGTAAAATGTACCTAATAAGGTCTCTGGATGCAATTTATTTGCCAAAATTCCTAACTTAAATAAAGATTTATAATCTTCTCTTTGCTCGGCTACTTTTGCCACTTTTTCTAACTCTTCTTCACTAATATCTTTTTCAATTCCAAATAGTTTCTCTATTCTTCTATATCTATCAACTAAATACTCATCTAAAGTCCCTTCATATGTTAAGACCTTTTCCTCTAATTCTTTTTCACGAAGTGGATTATAGATTGAGAAAATTTTATCAAAAGATCTTGATATGGCTCCTGTTACTAAAGTATAATGTGTTTCGCCTTTAAAATCATCAAAATAGTACGTTAAGTTTTTATTTTCAACGGTTTTAATTAATTCGTTTGTAGATAGTATATTCTCTCTTATTGCTGGAATATCTTTTTCTGCAGTTGCCATATAATAAAAGACATCGCTCTTATAAAGTGCTAACCGCTTAGATACAAAATTTCTCAAGGAACCAACGAAATCAGGACTAATACATACATAGGCCTGAAACTCTAGGTCTTCTTTAAATAAATATGAGTTTATAAAATTACCCATTATATCATGACCTACGGCAACTCTAAATTTGCTTGTTTTGTATTTGTCATCTAAATACGGTAATAATTCTTCTGATACGAACTCGTGGAATCTTATACCAGACTCTGTAGGTAATCCTGTTTGTGGTTCGTAGTAACTATCATAAACTCGTTCTTCACCTTGCATTACACCAACGACAATTGAGCTTGGCATATCATCAAAATAGGTTTGAAAATCTACTTGACCAGTTACGGGTTCAAATAAGTAATCACCATCAAAAACGATAATAAGCGGATACTTTTTATCTGCTTTAGAATCATAATCGGTTGGTAACTTAATTTTTAATTGTCGAATAGAGTTTAAGCGAGACGAAGAAATCTCTTCGTATGAAATTTGCGCATAGGATAGCACGCAAATAAAACAAGTAAGAACTACTAAGATAGTTTTTCTCATAATTAAGTAGGTTTAGTTTTGGGACACCAAACATAGTTAATTATCGTCAAATAGTCAATTTTTTTCGATGAAATGCACTTAATCGTTTAAGGCTTCTTGCGTATCGTACATTTTTTCGAGCATAATTTCCTTATCTATAAATTGTGAAGGCTGCAATAATAATCCAGATTTATATTGAATTAAGGCCTTTCGCAGATTACCTTCTTTTTCATATAACATACCTGAGTAATAAGAACTTAGCATCGATTTTGGAAAATTTTTCTTAACCAACTTCGTTAATTTTTCTAAAGATTCTAAATCGTCTTTTTTATTGCTTGCTGCTGCTATGGCTCTAATATCATTTTCAATCAACTTTTTTTCAAATCCGTAGAAATATTCTATGTCTTCGTATTTTTTAACCAGATACTCGTACGGAGAACCTTCATAAGTGAGAACTTTTTCTTTATATTCTTTGGCATTTATAGGTTTAAAGAGCCCAAAAATTTGATTTAAAGCCTTGGGAATTCCTCTACCTACTAAACCGTAGTGGTTGGCATCTTCAAAATCATCAAATGTGTAAAGTAATTTTTCATTTTCTATGGTAGAAATAATGGAATCACTTTCTATAATTGAAGATCTTAAACTTTTTAAATCCGCATCACCAGTTGCTAGATAATAAAATGTTTCTTGTTGCAGAATTTCTAAACGCTGTTTCAATCTATCTTTCATCTCTGGTGCAAAATCTGGACTCAAGGCCACATATGCTCTAAAAAGAGGCTCGTTTTTAAACAAATAATAATTAATAAAATTAGCACTAAGGTCGTGCCCTACAATTATTCTAAAGTTTGATGCCTTGTAGTTATCCTCAATATATGGTAATAATTCAGCTGCCATAAACTCGTAGAAAGCGGCACCTTCATGCGCTGGAAAAAAAGATTCATCGTCATAGAAGAAATCATCATTTCTGGTAGTTCCTTGTTTAATACCAACTACAATACAATCTGGTATGTCTTCCCAATAAGACTGATAATCAATGTTACCAGCTATTGGCTCAAACAGATAATCTCCATCTAAAACGATAATTAATGGATAGGTTCGTTTTTCTTCAGGATCATAATTTCTCGGTAACTGAATTTTTAATTCACGTTTTCCTTCAAGTTTATAAGAATCTATTGTTTTATAAATAGCTTGTGCTTGAAGATTATACACAAAAAAGAAACTTATTAGAAGTAGGTAAAAATTCTTCATATTTATATTGATAATATTAGCAAGTTAAAAAATATTTCTAAGCTGCCGTTTTATTTCTATTATAGATAGGCAAATATAATAACGATAGGCCACCTATCACAATAATAACTAAAGTTTGAGTTGACCACATTATCCAACCAAATGCTCTACTTGGTTCTTCTAACATACTAAATAACGAAAAAGCAATGACTACTGCCTCAGGGAATGATCCAATTCCGCCATTAGTGGCTGCAATACTAAAGCTTGCAAGAATGAAGCCAATTAATATAGCTGCTATAGAAATGTTCTGTAATTCTGGCAACGCAAATGTTGTGATATAGAACATTAGCACATACATAACCCAAATAAATATGGTGTGACCTATAAAAGCCCATTTCTTTTTCATTTTAAAAATACTCAACGCACCTTCAATGAGACCAGAAACGAATCCTTTTACTTTTAAGGCAAACTTTCTGTGGCTTTTTTTTATTAAGAGAAACACAATCAATGCACCAATAAAGAGCACAGCAATACCAACTAAAATCAAGGTCGAATTAAATTTTGAAGCGAAAAAATCATAGATAAATTCAAATTCTAAAAAAAATGCTATTGCAATAATTAACAATAACATTATAGTATCTGCCACGCGTTCTGCAACTATAGATCCTATACCTTTATCAAATGGAATTTCTTCATAATTTGTTAATATGGATGCTCTTGCAATTTCTCCTGCTCTTGGAATGGTAAAATTAATGAGATATGCGGCGTACACTGCCATAAAACTGTTTCCAAATTTTGGTTTATAACCCAATGGTTCTGCCATAAAAAGCCAACGGTAGGCTCTAGATGCATGACTTAAAAGGCCCATAAACACACCCAGAATTATCCAAGAATAGTCCGCATCTTTAAAATACTGTAATAACGTTGGTACAGAAATTTTAGATAGTGAATACCATACCAAACCTACACCTAATAGAAGAGGAATGACAACTTTTAGGATGGATTTAGGGGAAGCCAACTTCTTAGTTTAGAAGATTTGTAGCTTCATCAGGAAATACTAAAGATGGTTTAAAAACTTTAGCGTCCTCAATATCCATAAAGGCATATGTAATAAGAATTAATGTATCACCTATAGAAACTTTTCTAGCTGCAGCTCCATTTAAAGTAATTTCTCCACTTTTTCTAGGACCAGGAATACAATAGGTTTCTAAACGTTCACCATTGTCATTATTTACAATCTGAACTTTTTCACCTTGAATAATGTTAGCTGCATCCATTAAATCTTCATCAATAGTAATACTACCAATATAATTTAGTGCTGCACCTGTAACCTTTACACGGTGAATTTTTGATTTTACGACTTGTATTTGCATTTTACAAAGATAATTAATTTAATGCGATATTATCAATTAGTCTAATATCGCCTGCATATACCGCAATAAATGCTCTATATTTCTTTTTCAACGATTTTCTTTTTACAGTTTTTAAGGTATCAATACTTGCAATTATGATATACTCTAACTCTAAAAGTTCTTGTGTTTTGAATTGTATTTCTACCCATTCTGTCACATTTTGTGCACTTCTAGTTTCAAACTTATTTTTAGCTTCAACTAAAGTTTTATATATAAATGGTGCTGCATTTCTATGCGCTGAAGTTAACCTCGTATTTCTAGAGCTCATTGCCAAACCATCTTTAGCTCTGTGGATTGGGCAGCCAATTATATTTACTGGCAGATTGTATAATTCTACTAGCTTTCTAATTATTTGTAGTTGTTGAAAATCCTTTTCTCCAAAATAAGCGCTTTTAGGCTCAACAATTTCAAACAATCGTTTAACAATAGTTCCTACACCATCAAAATGACCTGCTCTAAAAGCACCTTCCATTTGATGTTCTAAACCATCAAATTTAAAAGATTTAGATTCTATTTTATCGCCGTAAATATCGTCTACAGTTGGTGCGTAGACAATAATTGCATTTTCATTAACCGTTTTTAATAAATTAACATCTGCTTCTAAAGTTCTTGGGTATTTTACGAGATCTTCTTGATTATCAAACTGTGTAGGGTTTACAAAAATACTAACTACAAGAAAGTCGTTTTCGCTAAGCGCTTTATTAACTAAAGATAAATGACCGTTATGTAATGCTCCCATTGTAGGAACAAACCCTATGGAGTTTCCGTTTTCTCTTAGGCTGTCTAAATATTTAGATAATTCGGATTTATTGTAATATACTTTCACAATTCTAACAAAAAATTAACGCGTGCAAACATAATATAATACTAGCAATCTGCCCAAAATTTTGTAATTTTGCATGTTTTTTACTCTTAATTTTCAAAAGAAGCAGATTTATGAAAGATAAACGAATATTGTATGTGTCCTCGGAAGTAGTTCCATATTTACCAGAAACAGAGATTTCTTCAATGTCATTTGAAGCGCCTCGAATGGTAAACAAACAAGGAGGTCAGATAAGAATATTTATGCCTCGTTTTGGAAACATTAACGAAAGAAGACACCAACTTCATGAAGTGATTAGACTATCTGGTATAAACTTAGTGATTAATGACTTAGATATGCCATTGATAATTAAAGTAGCTTCTATACCTAAAGAAAGAATTCAAGTTTACTTTATAGATAACGAAGATTATTTTAAAAGAAAAGCCACTTTAACTGACGAAAATGGAAAGTTGTTTTCAGATAATGATGAACGTGCTATTTTCTTTGCTAAAGGTGTAATAGAAACTGTAAAAAAATTAAATTGGGCTCCAGATATTATTCATGTAAATGGATGGTTAGCCTCACTATTACCTTTATATCTAAAGGAATTTTACAAAACGGAACCTCTTTTTACTGAAAGCAAAATTGTAACCTCTGTATACAATCAATCTTTTGATGGTACGTTAGATAAAAACATGATCTCTAAAATTAACTTTGACGGACTAGACACTGAATCGACTAAATTATTAGAGCAGCCAGATTATAATAATTTAATGAAAATTGCAATTGATAATTCTGATGCAATTATTAGAGGATCTGAAAATTTATCTGAAGAGTTAGATACCTATTTAAACGATTTATCAAAACCAGTTTTAGATTATTTTTCTATTGAAGAATTTGCAGATCCATATACTGATTTTTATACCAATACTGTACTTAACAGTAAATAATTACTATGAAAAGAAATAAATTTGCCTTACAATTATTAGTTTTTGGATTAATTGTATTTAGTTTTATTGCATGTGATAATGATTTTGCAGCGATCGAATCAGATGTTGTTAATTCAGATAATGCAACAAACTTCACTATAGAAGATTTTACAAGCAACATTATCACTTACACAAAGCCTTTGGGCCCTGTACAAACCAATGATTTTGGAACAGGTTTAAGTACTTTAGGTATTTATGATGATGTATATGGTAGAACCACAGCTAGTTTCGTAACCCAATTATCGCCTGAAACTTTTGATCCAGATTTTGGCAACGAAACAATAATAGATTCCGTGGTTGTAACTATTCCATTTTTCAGTACAGCTTCTAGTTTTGATGATGATGGAAACGTTGTTTACGATGTAGATTCAATTATACCAAATGGTGATACTTATAAAGATTTAAAATTGCGAATCTATGAGAATGAATATTTCATTAGAGATTTTGATCCTGAAGGCGATTTTAATGAAAGTCAAGCTTATTTTTCAAATAAAACAGCGTCTAATACTGAGACTATTACAACGCTAATGGGTGAAGAATTAGAATTTACTGATAATGAAGATCCTGAAGGCAGTGTTGTGGGTAACACTATTAAAATCAATTCAGACCCTTTTATTCTAACTGATGTTAATGATGTAGATGATGATGGTATTGAAACTATATTAGAAACCCAAAATCCAGGTATTAGAATTAAATTAGATCATGCATTTTGGCAAAACAAAATTATAGACAAAGAAGGTGATGCGGTTTTAAGTAGTCAAAACAATTTTGAGGACTATTTTAGAGGTTTATATTTTGTAGCAGAACCTAATGAAGATAACGATGGTGATTTCTTTATTTTAAATACAAATAATGCTAACGCCAATATTACCATTTATTACAGTAACACAACAACATCTACTGATGGTGTGGATTCTACAAACTCAGATACTTATGTTTTAAACTTTGGCCCAAATAAAATCAATTTTTTCGACAACGATTTTACGCAACCAATAGCTGAAGGTAATTCAGAAACAGGTGATAGTGAAATTTACTTAAAAGGAGGTGAAGGAGCTGTAGCCGGAATTAAATTGTTTCAAGGTTTCTACGATGAAGGTGCTGGTATTACAAACTTTGATAAATTTAGAAGTGATTTTGTAAATCTCGATGAAAACAATGAGTTTGAAAGTTCTAAACGTTTAGTCAATGAAGCTAACCTAATATTTTACTTAGTTGACCAAAATAATGAGCAGAACAACGAACCTAATCGCCTCTATTTGTATGATATAGATAATAAGTCACCGTTGGTAGATTATTATTTAGATGGTATTAATAATACGTTACCTTCGTTTTCAATAGTAAACCATCTTGGTCCATTAGAACGAGTTGATAACGATGATCCAAATAGTGAAGGTGTTAAATATAAATTTAGAATTACAGAGCATATAAATAATCTTCTTTTGAGGGATTCTACTAATGTAGAACTAGGTTTGGCTGTTTCTTTAAATGTTAATATTGAAGAAGCGATCACACAAAGAGAAGTACAAACCCCAACTAATTTAGATTTTAATATACCTGCAAGTTCTACCGTTTCACCGAGAGGTTTAATATTACATGGTAACGCTACAAGCGATGCCGATAAGCGTGTTTATTTAGAAATTTATTATACAGAACCAAATAACTAAAAAATTAACCTATGTGTGGAATTGTTGGATATATTGGCCATAGAGAGGCCTATCCTATTGTAATAAAAGGACTCCAAAGATTAGAATATCGTGGCTACGACAGTGCTGGTATTGCTCTTTACGACGGAAAAGAAATTAAACTTTCTAAAACCAAAGGTAAAGTCGTTGATTTAAAAGAGAAACTTGAAAATGAAATTTCTATTGATGGTACTTTAGGAATAGGACATACGCGTTGGGCAACACATGGTGTGCCTAATGATGTAAACTCTCACCCACACTATTCTAACTCAGGTGATCTTGTGATTATTCACAACGGGATAATTGAAAATTATGATTCACTTAAGAAAGAATTAATAAAACGTGGTTACACTTTTAAGTCCGATACTGACACTGAAGTATTAGTCAACCTCATTGAAGATGTAAAGAAAAACGAAAACATTAAACTTGGTAAAGCTATTCAAATTGCATTAAATCAAGTTGTAGGAGCTTATGCTATTGCGGTTTTTGATAAAAACAAACCTAATGAAATTGTAGTAGCAAAACTTGGTAGCCCTTTGGCTATTGGTGTTGGTGAAGATGAATTTTTTATTGCTAGTGATGCATCGCCTTTTATCGAATATACTAAGAATGCCATTTATCTTGAAGACGAAGAGATGGCTATTATTAGACGAGGAAAAGACATCAAGATTAGAAAAATCAAAAATGATAGCTTAGTTGATCCTTACGTACAAGAATTGCAATTAAATTTAGAGCAAATTGAAAAAGGTGGTTATGATCATTTTATGCTTAAAGAAATTTATGAACAACCTGAAGCTATTTTAGATACATTTAGGGGTCGTTTATTAAGTAACGAAGCCATAATAAAAATGGCAGGAGTTGAGGATAATATGAAAAAATTCTTAGCTGCAGATAGGATTATCGTAGTTGCCTGCGGTACATCTTGGCATGCTGGCTTAGTAGCCGAATATATATTTGAAGATTTAGCAAGAATTCCTGTAGAAGTGGAATATGCCTCAGAGTTTAGATATAGAAATCCGGTAATTACAGAAAAGGATATTGTAATTGCAATTTCTCAATCTGGTGAGACAGCAGATACTTTAGCTGCAATAAAGTTAGCAAAATCTAAAGGTGCATTTGTATTTGGTGTTTGTAATGTTGTAGGATCTTCTATTGCAAGAGAATCAGATGCAGGCGCATACACACATGCAGGACCTGAGATTGGAGTTGCTTCTACAAAGGCATTTACAACTCAAATTACTGTCTTAACGTTAATTGCTTTACGTTTAGCTCGTGCAAAAGGAACTATGTCAAGTTCAGAATTTAGACATCACTTAATAGAATTAGAAACTATTCCAGGTAAAGTAGAAGAAGCCTTAAAGTCAGATGCTTATGTAAAAACCGTAGCAGAGATTTACAAGGATTCTAAAAATTGTCTTTACTTAGGTAGAGGTTTTAATTTTCCTGTTGCATTAGAAGGTGCATTAAAACTAAAAGAGATTTCTTATATACATGCAGAAGGTTATCCTGCTGCTGAAATGAAGCATGGCCCTATTGCATTAATAGATGAGCAAATGCCAGTATTTGTAATTGCAACTAAGAAAGGACATTACGAAAAAGTTGTAAGTAATATTCAAGAAATTAAATCTAGAAAAGGTAAGATTATTGGCATAGTTACTAAAGGCGATGAGAGTGTAAAGGAATTAGCTGATCACGTTATTGAAGTACCTGAAACACTAGAATGCCTTACACCACTGTTAACTACAATTCCATTACAATTATTATCTTATCATATCGCAGTCTTGTTAGATAAAAACGTGGATCAACCAAGAAATTTAGCAAAATCAGTTACTGTAGAATAGTAACATTTAGACTATTAAATTTTCATTAAAACGCCTTTAAATTGAGAAATCATCAATTTAAAGGCGTTTATTTTTTTAAATTTTCCTATGCGTGCATAATTTTTTATGGATTTCTTACCGAATTATCATATATTTAATTAAATTGCTCGTCTAATAAATTAACTAATTTTCTAACATGAAGACAATCTTAAAGCTTTTCACAATGCTTTTTTGCGTGGTATCTTTTGCACAAACCACAGTAAAAGGTAAAATTACTGACAATACTGGGTTACCCTTACCTGGAGCAAATATTGTTGTTTTAGGTACCAGTTCGGGTACTATAACTGATTTTGATGGTAACTATTCTTTAACCGTAAATCAAGATCCTCCTTTTTCAATCCAAATAAGTTATGCAGGATTCGAAACAGCAACCGTTGAGATAACTACAAATAATCAAACTGTGGATATTTCTTTAAAAGAAGGGAATGAGCTAGATGAAGTCGTAATTTCAGCTTCTCGTACTCCAGAACGAATTTTTGAATCTCCTGTAACAGTAGAGCGTTTTGGGCTTAAAGAGATAAAAAATACGGCATCTGCAGATTTTTATGGAGGTCTTGAGAACTTAAAGGGCGTAGATGTTAATACGAGTAGTTTAACATTTAAGTCCGTAAACACAAGAGGCTTCGCAACTACAGCTAATACACGTTTCATGCAATTAGTTGATGGTATGGATAACTCTACTCCAGCCTTAAACTTTCCAATTGGAAATTTAGTTGGTATGATTGAAACTGATGTTCAAAGTGTTGAATTACTTCCAGGAGCTTCATCGGCATTATATGGTGCCAACGCTTTTAATGGTATACTTTTTATGAGAAGTAAAAGCCCTTTTGATCATCAAGGTATAAGTGCTTTTGTAAAAAGAGGAATTACTTCACAAGAAGCTGCTGGAGATAATGCGTATACTGACTTAGGTGTTAGAATGGCATATAAGTTTAGTGATAAATTTGCTGCAAAGGTTAACTTTGGTTACTTACATGGTAAGGATTGGGCAGCAACTAGCGAAGTTGATAGTGATATGCCAGGTGGTACGAGAGCAACCAACAGAAATTATAACGGTATTAACGTATATGGCGATGAAGTATCTGCAAACCTTAACGATTTAGCAGGTGGTACCGGAATTGTACCAGACGTGTTTGTTAGTAGAACAGGTTATAACGAAAGTGACCTTACAGAACATAAAGCTGAAAGTGTTAAAGCTGATTGGGGCTTATATTACCGTCCGATTACTGATAGCAATTTTGAAATCCAATATGTTGGTAAAGTAGGTACAGGTACAACTATTTACCAAGGAACTAACCGATATAACATTGACGGTTTCTTTCAACAACAACACAAATTAGAAGTAAAAAACGATAATTACTTTTTAAGAGGTTATGTCGTAGCTGATAGAGCGGGAGATTCATATGATATGGTATTTACTGGAATTAACATTAACAGATCTTGGAAAAGTGATGAAGAATGGTTTGGTGATTACATAAACACATATGTTGCCGCAACCTTAGGTGGTGGCGCAACAGATGAACAAGCGCATGCCGCGGCAAGAGCAGCAGCTGAAAACGGAAGATTTGAACCAGGATCAGAAGAATTTAACAATGCTTTTGATAGAATTATTAAAGACCCAGATTTAGCAACAGGATCTAAATTTCAAGATCAATCTAAGTATTATCATGCAGATGGTAACTACAATTTTAGTGAGTTAATAGATTTTGCAGATATTCAAGTTGGTGGTTCATTTAGACAATATGATTTAAATTCTTTAGGGTCAATCTACACAGATTATGATGGTCCTATTAAATATAGTGAATTCGGTGTTTATACTCAGATACAGAAAAACCTAGAATTAAGTGAAATGATGGCTTTAAAAGTTACTGCTTCTGCACGTTACGATAAGTCTGAATTCTTTGACGGTTTCGTTTCACCAAGACTTTCTCTAGGTTTAACTTTAAATGAAAATCATAACATTAGAGCTTCCGCTCAGACAGGATTTAGAAATCCAACTACACAAGATTTATTTATTGGTTTAGATGCAGGTAGAGCTATATTAGTTGGTTCTTCACCAGATAACCTAGATCGTTATTCTAGAGATTTTGTAGCCAATGATGGTAATACTTATACGCAAACTGGTGCTGCGGCATATAACAATTCTTATACTGCAACGTCTGTACAACAATTAGGTGCAACAGGTGATCCTTCCGTTTTAGAGATTGCAAACCCAGATCTTGTTTCTCCTGAAAAAGTCACTTCTTTTGAAATTGGTTATAGAGGTAAAATTAATAAGTTAACAGTAGATTTCAGTACGTATTATAATAAATATGAAGACTTTATCTCGTCTGAAGTTGTTATTGCTCCTTTATATGGTTCAGTAGCTGATGGTTCGGCAATTGCAGCAATAGCTAATAGTGATTTCAGAACTTACAGCACATATACAAATTCCGAAGCTGATGTTAATTCTTATGGTGCATCTATTGGGTTATCTGCAAAGGTATTTGGTGATTTTGACCTAGGAGGAAGCTATACGTTCACAAAACAAGATTTTGATCAAGCTGCAAATCCAAATTTTGAAACTAATTTTAATACTCCAGAACACAAATTTAAAGCGCATTTTGGAAATACTGAGTTATTTAAAAACTTCGGATTCAACATCGCTTACAAATTCAGTGATGATTATTTTTGGCAAGCAACATTTGGTGACGGTATAGTACCTGAATTCCATACGGTAGATGCACAGATTAACTATAAGATCCCAAGCCTAAAATCTATTATAAAAGTAGGCGGTACAAATATTGGAGGTAAGGAATATTTCACAATATTTGGTTCTGGATATATTGGTTCAATGTATTATGTATCATGGACGATTAATAACTTATAAAAAACGCAAAATGAAAAATATTAAATATATATTATTATCGGCTGTTCTAATAGGATTTACGGCATGTAATGATGAAAGTGATTTTGAAGACCAATTAGATAATCCATTAACAGAAGAAGTATTGCCACCTTTAACTGCTGGCTCTGCCAATTTTTCAAATTATGTATCTATTGGTAATTCTCTAACTGCGGGTTTTACAGATAATGCCTTATTTATTCAAGGACAAGTAAACTCAATACCAAATATGTTATCGCAACAATTCGCATCGATAGGTGGCGGTAGTTTTACTCAACCATTAATGGATGATAATATTGGTGGATTACTTTTTGGTGGAATGCAAAATGTTGACGGAAGTTTTGGACCTCGACTCTTTTTTGACGGTTCAGGACCATCTGGTTTACCTGCTGTTTCTACAACTGAGGCCTTTGCTCCTTCTGTTGGTAGTCAAAATAATATGGGAGTTCCTGGTGCCGCAAGTTATCACTTGTTGTATGACGGTTATGGTAATCCAGGTAACTTATTGACAACTCCGCCAACTGCAAACCCTTATTATGTTCGTATGGCTTCAGCTCCAAACGCAACTGTTTTAGGAGATGCATTAGCACAACAACCAACTTTCGTTTCTTTATGGATTGGAAATAACGACGTATTAGGTTATGCAACTTCTGGTGGAGATCAAACTGCAGCAGCTATAACTCCAATCGATGGTCCTCCAGGTGTAGGGTTCGACCAAACTATAGGTGCTATTGTAAATTCAATACAAGCATCTGGCGCACAAGGCGTAATGGCAAATATTCCTTATGTAACAACTATTCCACATTTTACAACTGTTCCTCATAACCCTGTTCCTTTAGATGCCGCTACTGCAGGCTTTTTAAACAGTGCAAGTGCTTATGGAGCATATAACGGCGGACTTGATGCGACATTAGCGTTTCTAATGGCCAATCCTGCTCAACTTGCTTTCTTCTTTCCTCCTAATGATAGTATGACATCTGAGGAATTAGCAACGGCTGAAATAGCTAAAAGAAAAATTTACTTTTCTGAAGGCGCTGGCAATGCAGTTGTTATTATGGATGAAAACTTAACCGATTTAACGGCTATAAACGCTGCTTTGGTTAGTATGCGTCAAGCTACTGAAGATGATTTATTAGTATTACCTGCCTCTAGTTTTATTGGTACAGAGGCTATACCAGGAAATCCAACCACTGTTAATGGTGTTGCGATACCTTTAGCAGATAAGTGGGTTTTAACTCCAGAAGAACAAGCCGAAATTATAACTGCAACGGATAGTTTTAATGCGACATTACAATCTGCAGCAACATCTGCAGGATTTGCTTTTGTAGATGCTAATACGTTAATGCAACAATTAGATAATGGTGGTTATTCAGATGGAGATTTTATATTAACATCAAGTTTAGTAACAGGAGGTGCATTTTCATTAGATGGTGTTCATCCAACAGCTCGAGGTTACGCATTATTGGCAAATGAATTTATGAAAGCTATAGATGCTACGTATGGTTCTAACTTTGAAGCTTCGGGTAGCTTATTAGATATTGGTAATTACCCAACAAATTACCCGCCAACTTTACAGTAAAATCAGATTAAATACAATTATAAAAACGCTCTCAAATTGGGAGCGTTTTCTATGCTTAAAAAAGCCGAAATTTTGATATGTTTTTTAAATTAAAACTCCTATCTTTGCAGCGCGAAAAACGCATGCACTCAACTTGATTAGGTAAGCTAATTTTTCGCATTTAAACTATTGCAAAACAAAAACATATAAGTAATGTCAAAAGTTACAGGTAAAGTTGCACAAATCGTAGGCCCAGTTATCGATGTAGAATTCGCTGCTGGTTCAGAGCTTCCAAAGATTTATGATTCGTTAGAAATTAACAACCAAGATGGTTCTAAATTAGTATTAGAAGTACAATCTCACATTGGTGAAGATACAGTACGTACTATTGCTATGGACTCTTCAGATGGTTTAAGTAGAGGAACAGAAGTTCATTCAACTGGTGCTCCAATTCAAATGCCAATCGGTGATGATGTTTACGGACGTCTTTTCAATGTTATTGGTGATGCTATTGATGGATTAGGTGATTTACCTAAAGCTGGTGAAGCTGGTTTACCTATTCACAGACAAGCTCCTAAATTTGAGGATTTATCAACATCTACTGAAGTTTTATTTACTGGTATTAAAGTAATCGATTTAATTGAGCCTTATGCAAAAGGTGGTAAAATTGGTTTATTTGGTGGTGCTGGTGTTGGTAAAACAGTATTAATTCAAGAGTTGATTAACAATATTGCAAAAGGTCACGGTGGACTTTCTGTATTTGCAGGTGTTGGTGAAAGAACACGTGAAGGAAACGATTTACTTCGTGAAATGTTAGAGTCAGGAATTATCAAATATGGTGATGACTTTATGCATTCTATGGAAGATGGTGGATGGGATCTTCAAAAGGTTGATAAATCAGCTATGAAAGATTCTAAAGCAACTTTCGTATTCGGACAAATGAATGAGCCTCCTGGAGCTCGTGCTCGTGTGGCACTTTCAGGATTAACTATAGCAGAATATTTCCGTGATGGTGCTGGTGAAGGACAAGGAAAAGATGTATTATTTTTCGTAGATAATATCTTCCGTTTCACACAAGCTGGTTCTGAGGTATCTGCATTATTAGGTCGTATGCCTTCTGCGGTAGGTTACCAACCAACATTAGCAACCGAAATGGGTGCTATGCAAGAGCGTATTACATCAACTAAAAGAGGATCTATTACATCTGTACAAGCGGTTTACGTACCTGCGGATGATTTAACGGATCCAGCTCCAGCAACAACGTTTGCTCACTTAGATGCAACAACAGTATTATCTCGTAAAATTGCAGAGTTAGGTATTTATCCTGCTGTAGACCCATTAGATTCTACATCAAGAATTCTTACTGCTGATATTTTAGGTGATGAGCACTATGCTTGTGCACAACGTGTAAAAGAGTTATTACAACGTTATAAAGAATTACAAGATATTATTGCCATCTTAGGTATGGAAGAATTATCTGAAGAAGATAAAATGGCTGTAGGTAGAGCAAGACGTGTACAACGTTTCTTATCACAACCTTTCCACGTAGCTGAGCAGTTTACAGGTATTCCTGGTGTATTAGTAGATATTAAAGAAACGATTAAAGGTTTTAACCAAATTATGGATGGTGAATTAGATCACTTACCAGAAGCGGCATTTAACCTTAAAGGTTCTATTGAAGAAGCTATTGAAGCAGGAGAGAAAATGTTAGCTGAAGCGTAAATCAGTTAGTAGTATTCAGTATTCAGCCCAAAGTGTGACTGCAAACTGCAAACTGCGACTGCAAACTTAAAAGATTATGTATTTAGAAATTGTATCACCAGAAGCAACATTATTTAGCGGAGAAGTTACTTCAGTAACGGTTCCTGGTGTAAATGGTGAGTTTGAAATGTTAACCAACCACGCTCCTATTGTCTCTATTCTTAAAGAAGGACATGTAAAAGTTGCTGGTTCAGTTACTCTTGAAAAAGAGGTTGAAGAAAAGTTCACTAAATCTGATAAAGGTGTTTGGTTAGCTATCAATTCTGGAACATTAGAAATGAAAGATAATAAGCTAATTATTTTAGCCGATTAATCTCTTCATTATATAAATTAAAAAAGCGCGAAATATTAATTTCGCGCTTTTTTTATGTCTAATCTTTTTCGACGACAGTTAATCTGTTGAAATTACATCTGCTTCACAGCCTCCAACTCAACTTTCAATTCTTGAAACAACATCATAATACTACTCAATTTCAATTCCTTTTCATCATATTCTTGAGTGTTAATACAACAAGTAAATTCCCAAACCTCTAAAATAGTTTCACGCTTAACCAAATACGGTTGATACGTTTTATTATCTGAACTTAATAATAAACTCGTTATATCTCCTTCCGGAATATAAACCCTTTTATAAACCAAACCATCATCCTTAGTTAATATAATATACGTGCGTCCATTTTTAATATCAGCAATGTCTTCCAAAAATTTTGCAACTATAAAAGCACCATCTTTTACTGGCAACATAGAATCGCCTTTAATAGGAAATGCCCTGTGCGTACCTGTGGGCAAAAACGGCAATTTAATTTTTTGAAGTTGCTCTATATATTCTGGGTCATCATAACCAGATAAATATCCTGCAGAGGTCTTTGCTGGTATAATTTCAATGAGATCTTCATTGTTTTCACTAACCGTTACCGGAAACAACACACGCTTATTTCCTACTTCTATAAACGAGGTGTCCTTTGCCTTACGTAAATCGTTTTTTACTAAAATATCAATAGGAATATCAAAGAAGTTAGACAAGTCTATTAAACGGTCTATTGGTGGCTCAGAACGCCCTTCTTCATAAGAACCCACAACTGAGCGTGTCCAGTTGAGTTCGTCTGCAAAACGCTCTTGAGACAGCTTTCTAAGCGCGCGTAAATGTTTTATGTTGGCCTGAATAGGTTTCATTACAATTTGAGATTTATTTAATATTACTACAAATGTAAGCAATAAAAACTACACATAGTAGCTAATTTTACAATCTGCTAATAGAAATAATCAAGGGTAGAACGCAAATATTTTTAGCAATCCATTGATATCTCTTTATCAGTTCGTTAAAATTTAGTCTTTGTTCTTATCTCTAAAAGCAAAGCGGTCTTTTATCAAAAAAACAGCGTTTTTATGTATTTAAATTGTCACACCTATTTTAGTCTTCGTTATGGCACCATAAAGCCAGAGCAACTACTCGCTATTGCTTCAGAAAATGGCGTACAAACCCTTGCATTAACTGATATCAACAGCACATCGGCATGCCTAGATGTGATGCGTTTATCTAAGAAATATAAAATCAAATCCGTCCTTGGTGTCGATTTTAGAAACCGCGCCAAACAACAATTTATTCTTATTGCTAAAAATAATAATGGCTTTCACAATATCAATAATTACCTTTCAAAGTTTCTTCATAATTCAGACGTACAAATTCCTGAACGACCAGATGAAGCGATACCAGATAGTTTCGTGATTTATCCGTATCAATCCGAAAAAGATTTCGAATTAAAACCCAATGAATTTTTAGGCATCACTCCTCAAAACCTTAATCGACTTAAATTTTCAAAATGGAACCAATTCAAACACAAACTCGTGGTTTTAAAAACGGTATCCTTTCAAAATAAAAAAGGCTTCAACACCCATCGTTTATTACGTGCTATAGATAATAACACGTTGTTGAGTAAACTTCCAAAGTCTGAAGAAGGCAGCGAAAACGACATCATGTTGCCTTATAATGAACTGTGCGACACCTATGCCGAATACCCAAAACTCATTAGTAATACCGAACAACTTTTACAACGCTGTAAGGCGGATTTTAATTTTGAAAACGTAGCACCTAAAAACCAAAAATGCCTGACAGACAATGAAAGGTCAGATTATCAACTGTTGAAACAATTGACTTACGATGGCATTCCGTATCGCTACGGAACTGATGTAGGGCAAAAGGTGTATGACCGTATTGAAAAAGAACTTAATATTATAAAACAACAAAACTTTGTGTCCTATTTTCTTATCAATTGGAAAATTTTAGAATACGCACGCAGCAAAGATTATTACTATGTTGGTCGTGGTAGTGGTGCCAATAGTATTATTGCGTATTTGTTGCGGATTACCGATGTAGATCCCATTGAGCTCGACTTATATTTTGAGCGTTTTATTAATTTATTCAGACAAAATCCACCAGATTTCGACCTCGATTTTTCTTGGCGCGATAGAGATGATATTACCAATTACATTTTCAAAACCTTTAAACACACAGCGCTTATTGCGGTTTACAATACGTTTAAATTTAAGGCTTCGGTGCGTGAATTAGGAAAAGTTTTTGGCTTACCAAAAGCCGAAATGGACAAATTAACCCGAAGAAAATACAATCTTAATCAACTCGATACACTCTCACAATTGGTTATTAAATATGCGGAATACATTCAAGGCTTTCCTAATTATTTAGGGATTCATGCTGGTGGCATTTTAATTTCTGAAGAACCCATTCATACGTATTGTGCCACATTTATGCCACCAAAAGGGTTTGCAACAACACAATTTGATATGGTGGTTGCCGAAGATATTGGCTTGTACAAATTCGATATTCTGAGTCAACGTGGTCTAGGAAAAATAAAGGAAGCAGTAGAAATTATTGACGCCAATTACACAGAACAACCTCCAATTGATATCCATGATATAAAAGGGTTTAAAAAAGATGAACGCATAAAAGATTTACTACGACATGCCAAAGCCATTGGTTGCTTTTATGTAGAATCGCCAGCCATGCGTATGCTCTTAAAAAAGTTGCAAGTGGATAATTATCTAGGTTTAGTCGCGGCAAGTTCTATCATTAGACCTGGTGTTGCCAAAAGCGGTATGATGAGGCAATACATTTTACGCTATCGTTATCCCGAAAAACGAAAAGAAGCACATCCTGTGTTGCAAAAAATTATGCCAGAAACTTATGGCATTATGGTGTATCAAGAAGATGTGATAAAAGTTGCGCACCTTTTTGGTGGTTTAGATTTGGGCGAATCGGATATGTTGCGTCGTGGTATGTCTGGAAAATTCCGTTCGCGAAATGAGTTTTTAAAAGTGAAACAAAAATTCTTCGATAATTGTATAAACGACGGTAAACCTGAAGCTTTAGTCGCTGATGTTTGGCGACAAATTGAAAGTTTTGCTGGCTATGCGTTTGCCAAAGGGCATTCCGCATCTTATGCCGTAGAAAGTTATCAAAGTCTGTTTTTAAAAGCCTATTATCCGTTGGAATATATGACAGCCACCATCAATAATTTTGGTGGATTTTATAGCACAGAACTCTACGTACACGAAGCCAGAATGCACAATGCCACTATTGAAGCACCATGTATAAATCGTTCGTTTACGCAAGCCCTTATAAAAGGCACAACCATTTACTTGGGTTTTATGTTTTTGCAATCTCTAGAATCTAAAACCATCAATCGCATACTTAATGAACGTGAAAAAAATGGGGTTTTTCAATCGTTAGATGACTTTATAGAACGTGTCCCCATTTCTATTGAGCAGATGTCTATTTTAATAAAAATAAATGCTTTTCGGTTTACAAATATTAATAAACGTGAATTGCTTTGGGAAGCGCATTTAAAAATTAGTAAAACCGTCATTCAAGACGAGGTCGTTACACTATTTAAAACCCAACGGATTAACTATAACACACCAGAATTGCCAAGTACAGAATTAGAAAATGCTTTCGACTCTATCGAATTACTCGGTTTTTCACTTTGTAATCCTTTCTTTCTACTAGAAAAACCTTCGATTAGTAACTTAAGAGCAAAACACCTTATAAAGCTAGAAAATAAGCTAGTTATTATTGAAGGCTATTTAATAACCACAAAAAACACCAAAACAGCCAATGGAAAAATAATGCATTTTGGAACCTTTCTGGATCGCGATGGCGATTTTTTAGACACCGTTCACTTTCCTCCTATTGCTGCCAAATACCCTTTTAGAGGGAAAGGCATTTATAGCATTATAGGAAAAGTGATGGTAGAGTTTGATTGTGTCACGATTGAAGTTTCAAAAATGGAACGCTTAGCCATTATTGAAGATCCGCGTTATGCGGTAAAATCTTTAAATCCTACGTTTCAGAATAAACGCAGTTTTATCGATTTGAGAAGGGCTATCAGTTAAAGAATTTTAAAAACAGTATTTCGTCACTTCGAGTGAATTTGTGAGGCACGAGCAAATTTGTATCGAAAAGCTTTCATTAATCATAAGGTTCTCGATACAACCATTTTTTTTCAGCTTTAGCTACAAAAATGGCCACTCGAACTGACGGAAATTTCCCAAATTAAAAAATGAACAAAAACCGCAGCATCGTACATATGGATTTAGACACCTTTTTTGTGTCGTGCGAAAGGCATATGGATAGTAGCCTTAACGGCAAACCTATACTTATTGGTGGCACAAGCGACAGAGGTGTTGTGGCTTCTTGTAGCTATGAAGCCCGAACTTTTGGTATTCATTCTGCCATGCCCATGCGTATGGCAAAACAATTGTGTCCAGAAGCTATTGTGCTTAGAGGAAACTCTGGTGTTTACACTAAATTTTCTAATGCCGTTACAGATGTGATTAAGGAAAGTGTACCGCTTTACGAAAAAACATCCATCGATGAATTTTACATAGACCTTACCGGAATGGATAAGTTTTTCGGCTGCCATAAACTGGCTTCAGAACTCCGCCAAAAAATCATTAAAGAAACTGGCTTACCGATTTCTTTTGGCTTATCGCTTAATAAAACGGTGTCTAAAATTGCCACAGGCGAAGCCAAACCTAATAATGAAATACGTATTCTGTCTGGTACCGAAAAACCATTTTTAGCACCACTTTCGGTTAAAAAAATTCCTATGGTTGGTAATGTCACTTATAAAGCTTTGTGCGATTTGGGTGTCAAACGCATTCAAACCATACAAGATATGCCTATGGAACTCATGCATAAAGTATTGGGCAAAAACGGACTTGTCATCTGGAAAAAGGCCAATGGTATAGACAATTCGCCAGTGGTGCAATACCACGAGCGTAAATCCATTTCTACAGAACGTACGTTTAATCAAGATACTACAGATGTGGCGAAGCTGAAAGGGATGGTAATTGCTATGGCAGAAAATTTAGCGTATCAATTACGACGAGGCAATAAATTAACAGCTTGTGTGATGTTTAAGATTCGATATTCAGATTTTCAGACGTACACGCAACAGCAAAGGATTCCTTATAATGCTATGGACCACAATATTATTCCTGTGGTGTTAGATTTATTCAAAAAACTATACCATCGTCGACTTTTGGTACGACTGATTGGTGTAAAATTTAGCCATTTGGTAGAAGGTGGACATCAAGTTAATTTATTTGAAGACAACGAAATGCACCTTAACCTAACCAACGCAATGGACAAAATGCGCGAACGTTATGGCGACAGAGCCGTAATGAGTGCTGCTGGTATGGAAGCCAAAACCATTAGTCGTTTTAACCCTTTTAATGGCGAACCACCACCTTTATTGGCAAATCGACGACGTTGAATTATAATATAAAACCTGACAGGTTTTTGAAACCTGTCAGGTCTAATAAAAGTCTATGATTAATCTTCTACATACTCTAAAATATCACTAGGCTGACACTCTAAGGCTTTACAAATGGCTTCTAAAGTTGAAAACCGAATCGCCTTTGCTTTTCCAGATTTTAATATAGATAGATTTGCTGTGGTAATACCAATAATTTCAGCGAGTTCTTTGCTTTTCATGTCTCGTTTAACGAGCATCATATCTAGATTGACTATTATTGGCATGATTATATAGTTAAGTCGTTTTCTTGTTGAAGCTTTTGTCCTTTTAAAAACGATTCACTTAAAAACATAAGAAACAAACCTGTGATTATAAATGGTAAGACACTTACATCAACACCTAATTCTATTTCAAAACGATAAACAGAACTAAAAATTTTAGAAATAGTCTGTAATACAGCACATACTAAAAAGTATATACCTGCTTTTTTAAAATTCTCAATGACCGATTTTGAAAAATAATCTCCATTAGATAAATCATTCAATGACATTTTTATAATTCGAATAGATTTAAAATGAAAAAATAATAAAGACACTAACAACAAAATAAGGATAGTAAGTTTATATACACTAGGCAAAGTTATATTCGTATTATTACCTAAAACC